>CAUPZU010000008.1:0-104828 GCA_963516025.1 Acinetobacter lwoffii | reverse complement strand
TGAAGATTTGAAGATTTGAAGATTTGAAGATTTGAAGATTTGAAGATTTGAAGATAGGTTAATTCTTTGAGGTCTTAAAATAAAAAAGAAGATAAAGCTTAGGCTTGATCTTCTTTCTGACCGTACATCCAAGTTGCAGCGATATATACACAAAAACCAGCTGCCATCAAAATACCTGTAACCATTGTTAGGATCTCCCGTTTCAATAGCTGCATTATGTAAAAGTTTTATGACAGTTATATGACAATCTGGTTTTTTATTAAATTTAAAATAATTAATAAAATTCAATCGCTTAATACGGAATAAGCAAAATTATGCGTATTTTTTATCTGAAATATGACATTGAATATGACAACTTGCTGTCATATTTGACCCATGGAATAGCTAAAGTCCTTGCTCAGATTGCTTAAACTATAAACTTTCGGCCAATGCTCGCCCAAAATGCCCACAACCCGATTCTTTTGTCTTATAATTTAGCCCGCTAGCTATCAGCCCGCTCAAGAGATATTTGTATGACAACTATTATCAAGCAAGATGACTTGATCACATCAGTTAAAGATGCGCTTCAGTTCATTTCTTACTATCACCCACAGGACTTTATCCAAGCGATGAGCCGTGCGTATGATCGTGAAGAGAACAAAGCTGCTAAAGATGCGATCGCACAAATCTTAATTAACTCACGCATGTGTGCAGAAGGCCACCGCCCAATCTGTCAAGATACCGGTATCGTCAACGTATTTGTTGAAGTGGGCATGGACGTTAAATTCGATTTAACCATGAGCCTGGATGATGCAATCAATGAAGGCGTACGTCAGGGTTATTTAGAAAACTCGAACGTGCTTCGCGCATCAGTTCTGGCTGATCCTGCATTTGGTCGTAAGAACACCAAAGACAACACTCCTGCCGTGATTTACCACAAGCTTGTGCCTGGTAATAAAGTCGATATCACTGTGGCAGCCAAAGGTGGCGGTTCAGAAAACAAATCTAAACTAGCAATGTTAAACCCATCTGATTCAATCGTGGATTGGGTACTGAAAACTGTTCCAACCATGGGTGCAGGCTGGTGTCCACCAGGTATGCTGGGAATCGGGATCGGTGGTACTGCTGAAAAAGCCATGATGCTTGCCAAAGAAGCATTGATGGAAGAGATCAACATGGACGAATTGCTTCGTCGTGGTCCACAAAGCAAAATGGAAGAGCTTCGTATCGAAATCTTCGAAAAAGTAAATGCTTTGGGTATTGGTGCACAAGGTCTTGGCGGTTTAACCACTGTACTTGATATTAAAATCAAAGATTATCCATGTCATGCTGCAGGTAAACCAGTTGGTATGATCCCGAACTGTGCTGCGACTCGTCATGCACACTTCCAGTTAGATGGTACAGGTGTTGCACATATTCAAGCACCTAAACTTGAAGACTACCCTGCTGTGACTTGGGATTCTTCATCTTCTAAACGTGTTGACCTTGACACGATTACCCAAGAAGAAATGAATAGCTGGAAACCAGGCGATACACTTCTTCTTAACGGTACAATCTATACAGGTCGTGATGCTGCACACAAACGTATGGTCGACATGCTGAACAACGGTGAAGAACTTCCTGTTGATCTGAAAGGCAAGTTTATCTACTACGTAGGTCCAGTCGATCCAGTCGGTGATGAAGTAGTTGGTCCTGCAGGTCCAACAACGGCTACGCGTATGGATAAATTTACGCGTCAAGTTCTTGAAGCAACTGGCATGTTCGGCATGATCGGTAAAGCAGACCGTGGTCCTGCTGCCGTTGAAGCCATTAAAGACAACCAGGCAACTTACCTGATGGCTGTCGGTGGTGCTGCTTACTTAGTATCTAAAGCCATCCGTGAAGCTGAAGTGGTTGCCTTTGCTGACCTAGGCATGGAAGCGATCTACAAGTTTGTGGTAAAAGATATGCCGGTATCTGTAGCGGTTGATGTGAATGGTACTTCTATTCACGCGACTGCACCTAAAATCTGGCAAGCAAAAATTGGTAAGATTCCAGTAGTTGACGCTGCTGCGGGCTAATTAAATCTGTATAAGAAAGCACCCATTCAGGGTGCTTTTTTATTATATTTTCTCAATAAAATGTCAATTACCAAGTCCGTGGATCCCAAAGTTTAAAAGGTGCTTTTAGCTGTACATCCAATGATGGATCATAAGCAGTCGGTTCAATTTTTTGGGCTTTTTTACGAATCTGGCCAGTTTCCTGATCTTGTGCCACGAAGTTAAAACTGTCTGATTTTAGCTGAGTAAAAGCAATTTCATTCAGACCAACTTTTTCCGGCATCAGCATGAGTGGCCCTGAAACACTCCGGCGTGTACTGATATTCTCTTCATCATATTTAATAAAATAAGACTGTCCTGCTTCGAGAGTAAAATCCAGATATTTAGGCTTCTGGAAATGCAGCGCACCTAATGGCCGGCTGGTACTCAAACGATACGTCCCTGCAGGCACCTCAATCCAGTAATAATGATTATGCAATAAGCTTGGAATATGCTCTTGATTAATAAATAGGCTGGCAGCAACAATTTCCTGACGGTTCCATCTGGAATCGGGCCGGTATAAATACACGATGGCGGCTTCATCATGCTGCGGTTTCACCACCTGAAACTGGTTGCCTTGCTTTTGATTGACCCAACCGCCAATGGTGAACATACCAATACGATGCTGCTCGACAAAGCCCGGTTTTTTTTCAAGATCGATATTTTTTAAAGTGCTGAGTGGCTGTGTAGGCTCAACGACGGCTTTCTTACCATGACACCCCAGCAATGCCAAACTGCTGATGAGTACAATTGCGACTCCACGCATGCTTATCCCTCACTGCGTCTTTATTCTTTTGTATGCAAGTGCTTTGCGATTTGTTTTTTATAAGTTTTAGGCATCCACGCCTAGTGAATCAGATTAACACCGAGCTTTATTTTTGGAAATAAAAAACGTGCGAAAACACGGAGTTTTCGCACGTTTCGGACGAATAGCAATTAAGCGGATTTGCTATTCACGACCTTTAAATCTATTTTTGTCGCAGTCTCTTGCTGATCATGTGGTTGACGCTCGGCACGGTATTCCGGCTCTGCTTCACCTCTAATTACAGCTTCATTGATGACGACAGTGCCTACATCACTACGGCTTGGCAAGTCATACATGGTTTCCAGCAATGAATTTTCCAGAATTGAACGTAGACCACGCGCGCCTGTATTACGCTCAACAGCTTTCTTAGCCACTGCACGTAGAGCAGATTCTTCAAAGACCAGATCCACATCTTCCATATCAAACAGATGTTGATACTGACGGGTCAAAGCATTCTTCGGCTCAGTCAGAATCTGCATCAGTGCTTCTTCATCCAACTCGTCCAAAGTGGCAATCACTGGCAGACGACCAATAAATTCTGGAATCAAACCAAATTTTACCAGGTCAGTTGCTTCGACTTGACGGAACAAGTCAGATAGCTTCTTGGTTTCATCTTTTTTACGCACTTCTGCAGTAAAGCCGATGCCACCTTTTTCCTGACGCTGCTGTACAATTTTCTCAAGTCCTGAGAATGCACCACCACAAATAAACAGGATATTCGAGGTATCAATCTGAATGAATTCCTGCTGCGGATGCTTACGTCCACCTTGTGGCGGAATTGATGCAACCGTGCCTTCAATCATTTTCAATAATGCTTGCTGAACGCCTTCACCCGATACATCACGCGTGATGGATGGGTTTTCAGACTTGCGGGTAATCTTGTCGATCTCATCGATATAGATAATCCCCTTTTGCGCTTTATCGACATCGTAATCTGCTTTTTGTAAAAGCTTCTGTACGATATTTTCTACATCTTCACCCACATAACCGGCTTCGGTCAGTGTCGTTGCATCTGCCATGGCAAATGGAACATCCAGAAGACGTGCCAGCGTTTGTGCAAGCAAGGTTTTGCCCGATCCTGTCGGACCAACCAACATAATATTACTTTTTGAAAGCTCGACTGAATCATCAGCTTTCTTGCCATTATTTTGCACTTTCAAGCGCTTGTAATGGTTATAAACCGCAACTGACAAGGTTTTTTTCGCGACGTCCTGACCAATCACATATTGATCCAAGGCCGCACGAATTTCATGCGGTTTCGGCAAAGGACGATTGGCCCAGTCATTGGTTTCCACCTGCTGACTGGTTTGAACCAAATCTAAGCATACGTCCACACATTCGTTACAAATGTATGCGTCCTCGCCTGCAATCAGCTTCCCGACTTCAGACTGCGTTTTACCGCAAAATGAACAATGCTTTTGTCCTTGAGGATGTTCGGACATATTTACTCCACTATCTCAATCTTTAAAACTTATGGACGTTTAGTTAAAACTTCGTCCACAAGACCGTATTCTTTCGCTTGCTGAGCAGTCATAAAGTTGTCACGGTCTGTATCACGTGCAACTTTTTCGTAATCCTGACCGCTGTGTTCAGCCATTAAACGGTTTAAACGCTCTTTAATAAACAGGATTTCACGTGCATGAATTTCAATATCTGAAGCCTGACCACGGAAACCACCCAATGGCTGGTGAATCATGACACGGGCATTTTCAAGGCAATAACGCTTGCCTTTGGTACCGGCATTCAGCAGGAACGCACCCATTGATGCTGCCTGACCCATGCAGTACGTTACGACATCAGGTTTGATAAACTGCATGGTGTCATAAATCGCCATACCCGCAGTTACCGAACCGCCTGGTGAATTGATATATAGATGAATATCTTTATCTGGATTTTCCGCCTCTAAAAACAACATTTGCGCAACGATCAGGTTCGCCATGTTGTCTTCAACTTCGCCCGTCATAAAAATTACACGTTCACGCAAAAGGCGTGAATAAATATCAAAAGAACGCTCACCACGAGAGGATTGTTCTACCACCATTGGCACTAAAGCGTTTTCAATCGTTGGAACATACATACGTTTATTTATTCCTAAATTTTTTGTGACCTAACCCATAATCACAATATGAGGGATAATCACTGAAATTGCAAAAAATTCGCCAACAAATCCATTATATTTTTTGCATTAGTTTTGTGAAAAACAGAAATGCTTTTTTCAGGCATCAATATGAAAAAAAGGCGCATTAAGCGCCTTTTTTATCGAAAGCTAAATTAGCCTTGTTGACGAGCTTGCTGCTCTTTCAATAAGTCTTCATAGCTTACAGTCGCATCAGTTACTTTAGCAGAAGCCAAAATGTAATCAACAACTTGGTCTTCTAGTACAACTGCTTCGATTTGGGCACGTTGTTGCGCATCATTATTGAAGTATTCAATTACTTCGTTTGGATCTTCATAAGAAGAAGCCATGTCTTCGATGTACGCTTCAACGCGTGCAGCATCTACTTCAATTTTCGCATCAGCTAAAACACGACTTACAAGTACGCCAAGTTTTACAGATTTTTCAGCTTGTTCTTTGAACAATTCGTCTGGAAGCATGCTTGAATCAAATGCTTTCGCACCTTGAGCACCAAACTGCTGTGTGAACTGCTGGATCATTTGTTGACGTTGACGGTCAATTTCTTGAGCAAGCATAGCAGCTGGAAGTTCAACTTCGTTTGCAGCTACAAGTGCATCGAAAGTCGCGCCTTTAACCTGGTTGCGAAGGCCATTCTTCACTTCACGTTCCATGTTTTTACGAACGTCAGCTTTTAACTTCTCAACGCCTTCTTCTTCAGATACACCGAAGATTTTCAGGAATTCAGCATCGATTTCTGGAAGTTTTTGCTTTTCAACAAGCTTCACAGTGATTTTGAATTGAGCTTGTTTACCAGCAAGGTTTTCAGCTTGGTAGTCTTCAGGGAAAGTTACATCAATCACTTTCTCTTCGCCTTTCTTCATACCAACGATACCGTCTTCGAAGCCAGGGATCATACGACCAGAACCTAGAACAAGTTTGAAGTCTTCCGCAGAACCACCTTCAAATTTTTCGCCGTCGATTGAACCTTCGAAATCAAAAGTTACTTGCATGTCTTTTTTAGCCATGCCTTTTGTTTCAGCCCAAGCAGCACGTTGTTTTTGAAGATTTTCAATCATCTTCTCAACGTCTTTGTCATTTACTTCAGCTGCTTTACGCTCAACTTCCAAACCGTCGAATTTCACTTCGATTTCTGGATAAACTTCAACAGTCGCTGTATATACCAGCGCGTCGTCTTTCATTTCAGTTTTTTCGATGTTTGGCATGCCCACAGCATTGATTTTTTCTTGCTGGATCGCTTCGAAAACTGTGTCACGAATAATATCGTTTACTACTTCTTGGTAGATACCCGCGCCGTATTCACGACGAACTACGTTTACAGGCACTTTACCTGGACGGAAGCCGTTGATCTTCGCAGTTTTAGCAGTGCGTTTTAAACGAGCTTCAAATTGCTCATTAATACGGCTCGTCGGTACAGAAACATTTAAACGACGGGCAACGCCCGAAACCGCTTCAGAAGTTACTTGCATGGCTTCCTCTATATATTAGGTTATAACAGGTTTATAAAAATGTGCCACATTATATGACAACATTTAAGGATATACAAAAAATACGCGCGAGTTCCAGTTTTTAAGCCCTTTTTTTATTTGAATTGCCATCTTTCCAGATACCCAGTCAACCCAATTTAAATGGAGAAAATGTATATTTTTATTGCAAATGATAAATACTATCATTAATATCCAGTTTCTTATTTGAGCAACAATACTAATTTATTCTTCGGTTCGGGAATTTGGTCATGCATAGTTTTAGTCTTCGTCCACTTACATTGGCAATTCTTGGGGTTACAGCAACATCTGCTTTCGCAGAGACTGTGAACGAGACAGCGACTCCTACAACAACACATCAAATGTCTACGATTGTGGTTTCAGCGGCGGGTTTTGAACAAGATATTAAAAATGCGCCTGCTTCAATTAGTGTAGTAACCGCAGAAGAATTAAAGAAAAAAGGTATTACCAGTATTGCAGATGCGCTCAGTGAAGTACCAGGTGTCGACGTACGAAATGGCCAAGGCAAAACTGGTGGTTTAAATATCCAAATGCGTGGTCTGAATCAATCTTACACTCTTATTTTGATCGATGGTCAGCGTCAGAATACTTCTGGTTCAATTGGTCCAAATGGTTTTGGTGAATTTAGTACAAGCTTTATGCCACCATTAGCTTCTATTGAACGTATTGAAGTCATTCGTGGTCCTATGTCTACCCTTTATGGTTCTGATGCCATGGGCGGTATCATTAATATTATTACCAAGAAAGTTGCATCAGAATGGAATGGTAACGTTTCTGTTGAACAGAATATTCAAGAAAATTCTGATATTGGTAATAACTGGAAAACCAGTGCAGTTGTTAATGGTCCAGTGATTCAAGATAAACTTGGTATACAAGTACGTGGCGAGTTTTTCCACCGCGATCAATCAGATCGACTTGTTACCCCCGCAAAAACTATTGATGAAGGTAGCCAAGGTCGTGACCCACGTACAGTAGAAGCAAATAATTATGCTGTGGGTACAAAACTTACGCTAAATGTAAATGATAATGTCTCTACTTGGGTAGACTTTGATCATGCTAAACAACGTTTTGATAATAGTGATGCCCGTTTAGGTGAACTTTACGAATTCAACCGTACGACAGGTTTACCATCAGGAATTGGTTCATATAAAGACGAGATCAAATTCTTAAGAGATCGTATTTCTGCAGGTGTAGATGCTGAGCTTAGCTTAGGTCAATGGAAAACATTTGCAAACTATGTTTCTTCTGAACAAGAAGGCCGTCGTCTTCCAAAAGGAAATGTACCTGAATACAATTATTATTCAGATGGTACACAAGATCGTATTTTAGAAAATAAAGACCTAACCGTTGATTCTCGTATTATTTCAACACTTGGCAACCATAAACTTACAGCTGGTATTGAATATAAAGATGGTGAAACCATCGATAACTCAGCAGGTAATGGAGTTGCTTTTGAACAGGATTCTTGGTCTGTGTTCGCTGAGGATGAATGGAATCTAACGGATTCTCTTGCATTCACTTTCGGTGGTCGCTACGAAGACCATAGTGCTTTTGGTGGTCACTTTACACCTCGCGCATATTTAGTTTGGAACACCAATGATCAGTGGATTTTAAAAGGTGGTGTAAGTACTGGCTATAAAGTTCCAACAGCGAATGACCTTCATAATGGAATCAATGGTTTTAGCTCACAAGGCCGAAACGTGACTTTGGGCAACCCAGATCTTAAGCCTGAAGAAACCACAAACTATGAACTTGGTTTCGTTTACGATAACTTATCTAATTTCTCTTTAACTACCACTGCGTTCTTTACTCAGTTTAAAGATATTATTATCAGTGATGTACGCGTCGTTGAAAACTGTTTATGGGCAGGTCGACCAACAGGACAAGCACCTGCAAACAACTGCATGACTGTAGGCAATTTTGATAATCAGCAAAACTTTAGCTTTAAAGGCAATGCAGGTGAAGCTGAAAGCTACGGTGTTGAACTTAGTGCTAAATATGACATTTCTCCAAGCGTTGATGTAAAAGCAAACTATACTTGGCTAGAGTCTGAAATTACCGAAGGTGAAAATAAAGGTAATCCTATTGAAAATACACCTCGTCACGCTTTGAACTTCACAGGAACTTGGTATGTGAATGATAAGTTCACTACTTGGTTAGAAGCTGAATATAAATCTGACCGTGTACGCTTCACAGATCCTGATTTAAGCGATGTCAATGTAAGTCGTGAAATTGATGCTGTCGGCAATAAGTTAAAAGCCTATGAGCTATTTAATTTAGGTGCATCTTATAAAGTCAACAATCAAGTTACTGTTTCAGGTCGTGTGAATAACTTATTGAACAAAGACTTTGGCGACTATAAGTCATTTATTAATAGTGATAACGAAGTTGAAAATGCTTTCTTATATACTAAAACGACGAGTGGTTTAGCGGGTACTTATATTCCAGACCGTAACTACTGGCTATCTGTTTCATATGACTTCTAATATTTAAGTGAAAATTACTTAAAACCCTGCCTTGGCAGGGTTTTTTCTTATCGCTAAATTAGTGCTCTATGAAAAATCCCTAATTTATGCCCCTCTATAGACATCATTATTCTCAATAAAAATTTAACAATCAGATTAATTTATCAATATTTATTAAAATCATATGTTTATATATTGATTGTTATAATATTACATTTATAAACTCATTTAATATTTTCTTAAAGATCATGAATTCCCATGATAAAAAGATAAAAATAAAAACAAGAATCATTATTATTCGCATACATTTTTAGCATTCATTTATTAGGTTTAACATGACCTTCATTAAAACACGTAAAAAAATCGTTTCCTCTGCAATTGTTTCATCTTTATCAATGATAGCTGCATCTGCGATGGCGGAAGAACAGGTGATCCAGTTAGAGACGATTCATCAAGAAGTCAAAGCTGAACAAGCACCCAGCTTAAAAGTAGATGAATCTGCGAATAGCAAGTTTGTTGCGCCTTTACTCGACACCCCAAAGTCAGTTTCAGTGATTTCAAAACAGCTGATTGCAGATACACAAGTGACGAATTTAGCTGATGCACTACGTACAGTTCCGGGGATTACCTTGGGTGCAGGTGAAGGTGGCAACCCGAACGGTGACCGCCCATTTATTCGCGGTTATAACTCTGAAAGTTCCATGTATGTGGACGGTGTTCGTAATTCCACTTCACAAAACCGTGAAATGTTTGCGGTAGAACAAGTTGAAGTGACCAAAGGTTCTGCTTCTGCCATGGGCGGTGCAGGCACCACTGGCGGTAGCATTAACATGATTTCTAAAGTCGCTAAAGCAGGCGATTTTCTAGAAGGTTCGGTCGCTGGCGGCACAGACAATTATCAACGTATTACTTTAGATGGCAACAAAGACTTTGGTAATGGTATTGCTGCACGTGTTGCAGTCATGGGGCATCAAAATGAAAAAGCAGGCCAGAAAGGCGGTGCAGAATATAAACGTGCCGGTATTGCACCGAGTATTAGTTTTGGTCTGGACACCCCTACTCGCGCGACTTTAAGTTATTACTATTTAAAAACCGATGACACACCTGATTCAGGTATTCCTTATAACAATCCATTTGCGCTCACAAATGCAAATGTAGGATTGAATGGCAACGGCAAGCCAATTGATATTAAACAAGGTCAATACTATGGCTGGAAAGATCGTGACTTCCAGAAACAGGAAAATCAGTCAGGAACGCTTAAATTAGAACATGATCTGACGGACAACTTAACCATTAGCAATACGGCAGTGTATAACACGTCTAAAAATGATTACCTGTGGACTAACCCGGATGACTCAAGAGGCAATTTCTTACTGAATGGCAATGTCTGGGCACGTGCCAACTCACGTGTAGCAGATACTGATGCTTTTACCGACCAACTTGCTTTAACCGGTAAATTTAATACCGGTATGCTTAAACATAGTTTTAATCTAGGTGCCGAATATTCAGACCAAGAAACTGACCGTACCCAATACATTATCGATGGTGTTAACGCTACAGGTAATGTACACAATGCCTGTAATGCTGGTGATATTACTTCGGGCTGGTGTACTTCGGTACAAAATCCAAACCGTGGGCCATGGACAGGCACATTAAGTACCAATGGTGCCGACCAGTACAATATTCAAAGCAAATCAAAGTCTGTTTATTTCCTGGATAGTATTGAATTCACCCCTCAGTGGCTTTTAGATTTAGGCGTACGTTGGGATGACTACTCAACTGAGCAAACCATGCTTGCAGGTCGTTTTAATACTACGAATCCAGCAGGAACAATTGTTAAACTTGAAAATGATAAAGACTTTATCAACTATCAAGCTGGCCTGACCTTTAAACCTGTTGAAAATGGCAGTATCTATGCAAGTTATGCGACTTCGTCTAATCCAGTCGGTGTTGATGGTGGCGATGGTTCTGAAGGGATTACTGCTGCAATAAATAATCTTAAACCTGAAGAAGTCCGGACCATGGAGTTAGGAACTAAATGGGATGTCTTGAATGATAAGCTCAACCTGACTGCAGCTATTTTCCGCACGGAAAAAACCAATACTCGTGCGACCGGAGATGATGGCACCACAAGTAATATTGGTGAAACTCGTGTCGATGGTATTGAGCTAGGCGTAAACGGTAATATCACGGATAAATGGGCAGTTTCTGCTGGTTATACTTATTTAGACAGTGAGTTAGTTGATGGTGGTTATGAAAATATTGGCACTACAGCAGCTCCAATCTACATTTCCAATAGAAGTAATGGTAATCAGGTTCAAAACGTCGCGAAAAACAGTGCAACCCTTTGGACTACTTATGCAGTAACTCCTGCTTTAACCCTAGGTGCTGGTGCCGTCGCAATGGACAAAGTCTATGGTAATGCTACTAATACCAAGTTTGTACCGGGCTATGTTCGCTATGATGCCATGGCGCGTTATAACGTGAATGAAAATGTTGATTTGCAATTAAACGTCAACAACCTGTCTGATGAACGCTACTTCACAAAAGCCTATTCATCTCATTATGCGACCGAAGCAGAAGGCCGTAGTGCAGTGTTAGCAGTCAACTTTAAATATTAATTCAATGCAACCGCATAGCCTCCTGATGGGGGCTATGTTATTTTTAAAAGACGATTATTCAGGGGTTTCTCGTGCTGCATCATATTCCAAATGTACTGAGCAAAGAACAGGTGCAATATTTCCGTGAGGAGATGAATAAGATTGAGTGGGTCAACGGCAAGGTTACCGCGGGTACACTCTCTGCAACGGTGAAACAGAATCAGCAATTACCTGAAGATCATCCCCTGACCCAGCATTTAAGTACGATCATTCTTGAATCGCTGGGACAGCATGCTCTGTTTTTATCGGCAGCGATTCCGCTGGATATCATTCCCCCGCTTTTTAACCGCTATGAAAATAATGAAGCTTTCGGCTTTCATGTCGACAATTCGATTCGCCGGATTCGCGGCAGCAATGAACGCCTTAGAACGGATTTATCCTGTACGGTTTTCTTGAGTGAACCTGAAGAATACGTCGGTGGTGAACTGGTGGTCGAAGACACTTACGGTTATCACGAAGTAAAATTGCCTGCCGGCGATATGATTTTGTATCCATCGACCAGCTTGCATGAAGTCACGCCAATCACTGCCGGTTGTCGAATTGCTTCATTTTTTTGGGTACAAAGCATGATCCGTGATGATGCAGAGCGGCATATGCTGTTTAATCTGGATCAGAGTATTCAAAATCTGAGAATGCAGCTGGGTGATCAGCATGCAGAAGTTATGAAACTGACCAATCTGTATCATAATTTAATGCGTAAATGGGCTGAACTTTAAAAGATGCCCTGACTTCAATGATCTTTGGAAATCACTGGATTTATTTTTTATCAAAATATACTGCGTTATGGCACTATTGAACGTAATAAATAACGCATTATGTCCAAATCAAGAAAATATAAAATACTATATTTAAAATAAGTGAAAATATTTTTCAATACTTAAACTTTATAAGAAAATCTTTATTACCATACGACTAAAATCCATAAAAATAGCAAAAACTTTTCGGGATAAGTGGATTAAACTTTAAATTATAAGTAAGGCATTTAGTGCATTTGGTAGAGCTAAACCACCAATATTTAGACCATATTTCAGGTTTGAACCAGACTGTCACTAAAACCCAATGAATAGACAAAATCTATGCCGCTGACCCACGCACCGCTTTAACCAAGATTACGGTACCCAAGTTAGCATAAGGAGCTCTCTCATGATGTTGGCTGATCCAAGTAAAAAATACCGTCGCATGTATCAACGTGTGGACTTACCAGACCGTCAATGGCCGAACAATGAAATCAATAAAGCGCCAATCTGGATGAGTACCGACCTGCGTGACGGTAACCAAGCGATCTTTGAGCCAATGAACATGGAGCAGAAATTCAAGATGTTCCAGATGTTGGTGAAAATCGGTTTCAAACATATTGAAATCGGCTTCCCGTCAGCATCGCAAATTGACTTTGATTTCACACGTAAATTGATTGAAGAAGGTCATATTCCGGATGACGTTTATATCGAGGTCTTGGTTCAGGCACGTGATCATTTGATTCAACGTACCTTTGAATCTTTACAAGGTGCGAAACGTGCCATTGTACATATCTATAATTCTAACTCGCCGACATTCCGCAACAAAGTCTTGAATGTTGATGTTGAAGGTGCAAAACAGTTAGCGATCAATGCTGCACAGAAAGTAAAAGAATATGCCGCAAAACAGCCGGAAACTGAATTCGTATTTCAGTACAGCCCGGAATGTTTTACTGCAACCGAATTAGAAGTCGCGAAAGATGTCTGCGATGCAGTCACTGAAATCTGGGAAGCATCGCCGACCAATAAAGTGATCTTAAACTTGCCTGCAACGGTAGAAGTTTCAGGTCCACACATCTATGCCGATCAAATCGAATGGATGCACCGTAACATTCAGCGTCGTGATGGCGTGATCATTTCAGTTCACTGCCACAACGACCGTGGCTGTGGCATTGCCGCTTCTGAATTGGCAATTATGGCTGGTGCTGACCGAGTTGAAGGCTGTGTCTTCGGAAATGGTGAGCGTACCGGTAACGTCGACGTGGCTGCGATTGCCTTGAACATGTATACCCAAGGTGTAGCACCAAACTTGGATTTCTCTAACATCAACGAAATCATTGCGACTGTGGAAGAATGTACCGGTTTACCTGTGCATCCGCGTCATCCATATGCTGGTGATTTGGTGTTTACTGCATTCTCGGGTTCGCATCAGGATGCCATCAAAAAAGGTTTCGAGTTCCAGAAGAACGAAGAAATCTGGGATATGCCGTACTTGCCAATCGACCCGAAAGATTTAGGCCGTGACTATGATGCCGTAATTCGTGTCAACTCTCAGTCAGGTAAAGGTGGTATCGCCTACTTGTTAGAATCTAACTACAATGTGATTTTGCCACGTCGTTTACAGATTGAATTCTCTCAGATCGTACAAAAACGTACCGATGAGCAAGGCACTGAAATCAGTGCGACTGAAATCTGGAAGTTGTTCAAAGAAACCTATGTGGATGCTAAAAACGTTCACTATTCTGCGAAAAACTACAAATTGTCGGATGACAATGGCAATCAGGTGATTGAGCTTGATCTTGAAATTGATGGCCAGTCACGTCGTGTTCGTGGTGAAGGCAACGGTCCAATTTCTGCGATTTTAGATGCACTTCAGTTACCGATCGATGTTGTAAACTATGAAGAGCGCAGCATCAGTTCGGGTGCTCATGCCAAAGCCTTGGCCTTGATCGAACTTCAAGTGAAAGGTACCGGTAAATCTGCCTTTGGTGCAGGAGTACATGACAACATTGTGACCTCTTCCATTGAAGCAATTATTGCCTCGACCAACCGTCTGATTGATCAGGGTGTGTTAAGCACCGATCAGGTGATTGCTGCTGCCGTCTAAACACGGTATTAGAATTAGCAATAATCCATAGCATTAAAAAGACTTTAGAAGGATACCTGCAAATGGTATCCTTTTATTATTCATACTCAAGATTTTAAGGCGAATCCCTCCCGTGTCTTTTCCAGCTGACTCAGTGGGCATTGTTGTCCCACAAAAGTTCCAATTTGAAGAGCCGTTAGAGCTTGAATGCGGTCGCATCCTCCCCCGTTTTGAACTGATGGTTGAAACTTATGGCGAACTCAATGCCGATAAGTCCAATGCCATTCTGATTTGTCATGCCCTTTCCGGTCATCACCATGCCGCAGGTTATCATCATGAAGATGATAAAAAACCAGGCTGGTGGGATGCCTGTATTGGCCCCGCAAAAGCCATTGATACGTCAAAATTCTTTGTGGTTTCACTGAATAATATTGGTGGCTGTAGTGGTTCGACCGGCCCAACTTCTCCGAACCCGGAAAATGACAACCGCCCTTATGGTCCTGATTTTCCTTTAGTGACTGTACGGGACTGGGTCAAAACCCAAGCCCTGCTTTCTGACCGTTTAGGGATTGATACCTGGGATGCCATCATTGGCGGTTCACTGGGTGGCATGCAGGCATTGCAATGGTCAGTGGATTATCCAAACCGTTTAAGAAAATGCGTGATCATTGCCAGCGCTCCAAAGCTTTCTGCACAGAATATTGCCTTTAACGAAGTGGCACGTCAGTCGATTTTGTCAGACCCGGATTTCCATAATGGTCGTTATCTGGAAAATGACAGCTATCCAAAACGTGGCCTGATTTTGGCACGTATGGTCGGTCATATTACCTACCTGTCCGAAGAAGCCATGAAACAGAAATTTGGCCGCGATTTAAAATCAGGCAAATTTATGTATGGTTTCGATGTCGAATTTCAAGTCGAAAGCTATTTACGTTATCAGGGTGAGCAGTTCAGCCGTAACTTTGATGCCAATACCTATCTGATCATGACCAAAGCGCTGGATTACTTTGATCCGTCGCGTGAATATGAACAGTCGCTCAAAAAAGCCATGGCCAATACCCAGTGCAAATTCCTGGTGGTGTCATTCACGACTGACTGGCGTTTTACTCCTGCCCGCTCACAGGAAATCGTGGATGCTTTAATTAGCAACCATAAACCTGTGAGCTATCTGGATATTGATGCCGAACAGGGTCATGACTCTTTCCTGTTCCCTATTCCGCTCTATGTAAAATCTTTGCGTGCATTCCTGGGTGGTGAAGAACACCTGAAAGCAACACCAAAGGAGGCCGTATAATGCGTATCGATCAACAACTCGCTGAAAAGTGGATCAAGCCCGGTTCTAGCGTACTCGACCTCGGGTGTGGCGACGGTGAACTGCTGGCACAAATGAGTAAAAAGCACGATATTCGTGCATACGGATTAGAAATTGATCAGGAAAAGATTGCAATTGCGGTCAGTCGCGGGTTAAATATCATCCAGCAGGACTTAAACCTCGGTTTAAGCCGTTTTGCCGACCAGTCTTTTGACAATGTGGTCATGGCACAAGCTTTGCAGGCTGTAGATGCACCTGACGTATTATTGCGTGATATGGTGCGTGTGGGGAAACAGGCCATTATTACCTTTCCGAACTTTGCACATTGGAAGACCCGGTCTTTCTTGGCAATCAAAGGGAGAATGCCGGTTTCTGAAGCCTTGCCGTATATGTGGTATAACACCCCGAATATCCACTTATGTACATTTCGTGATTTTGAAGCACTTTGTGCGGAAAATAATATCAAAATTATTAATCGACTCGCTGTGAACGGGAATCAAGAAGATAGTTTGCTGAGCAAGCATCTCCCGAATCTATTTGGTGAAGTCGCAATTTATCGAGTGAGCGCGCTATGAAAAAATTATTATTAAGTACGACGCTACTGGCTGGACTTTTTGGCATGCAAGCCCATGCAGATTATGTTGCACCGAGTCCTTCTGTTGCCAGTCAAGCGGCTCAGTATTCCATCATGGATATCAACAGTCTGACCAAAGCAGCGAAAGCTGGTCAGGCCGGTGCACAGTTTTATCTGGCCACCAAATACCAGTATGGTAAAGACATCCAGAAAGATGAACGTCAGGCCTTTGCCTGGTATAAAGCTGCTGCGGATCAAGGTCTGGCAGTTGCACAGCTGAATGTTGGCCGTATGCTGGCCGATGGTATTGGCACCAGAAAAGATGAAGCGCTGGCACGTCAGTATTTTGAAAAAGCGGCCAGCCGTGGCGATAACCGTGCCAGCTTTAACCTGGCAATGATGGAAGAGAAAAAGAAAAACTACATGGGTGCGTACCAGTGGTATGAACTTTCTACCCGTGATGGCATGCTCGACAATAAGGTGATTACGCTGTCGGAAGGCAGAAAAACTGCCTTGGCGGCGAATTTAACCCAAGAGCAGATCCGTCAGGCGCGTGATCGTGCCGACAGATGGATTCAGGCACAATAAGCTGAATGGTATAAATAGCACCTTCGGGTGCTTTTTTATTGCCGCAAATTCTTCATCCGTTGCTAAAATAACACCCATTCTTTATCTAATAATGAGTTTTTGACATGGCTGCAACTGACTGGTTATCCCAAGGCACACTGGTATTGGCGAGTAATAACAAAGGTAAAATTGCCGAGTTTGAAAAACTGTTTGCCGAGTTACAACTGCCGGTTGAAGTCGTGGCTCAGGGCAAGTTGAATATCGAAGATGCGATCGAAGATGGTCTAAGCTTTGTCGAAAATGCCATTATTAAGGCTCGCCATGCTTCTAAAATTTCCGGAAAACCTGCTATTGCAGATGATTCAGGTATTTGTGTGCCTGTTCTTGGAGGTGCTCCCGGCATTTACTCGGCTCGTTATGCCGGTGAGCATGGCAACGATGCCGCCAATAATGAAAAACTGCTGGCCGATCTCAAACCCTTACGCCAAGAGGGTGAAGCAATTGAGGGTATGTTTGTTTGTGTACTGGCACTGGTCCAACATGCCGAAGACCCCTTACCGCAAGTCTTTCAGGGTGTCTGGCACGGGGAAATTCTGGAAGCTGCACGTGGTGAAAATGGTTTTGGCTATGACCCGTTGTTCTGGTTACCTGAACTGGGTATTGCTAGTGCTGAAATGAGCAAGGAACAGAAAAACAAAATCAGTCATCGTGGACAAGCGATGCAGTTTTTTAAGGCGAGTTTGGCGAAGTAAGTTCCGCCTCTCATTACCCCTCTCCCTTTGGGAGAGGGCTGGGGTGAGGGATTTTTAAAATACACCTCTCCCCTTGCGAAACAGCGTTTCTCATCTCCTAAAAAGAGAGGGAATCTATAGTGTAGGCATCAATACATGCACGACTGCCCCATATAGGGCAATCAAGATCGCACTGGCCAAAGTTCCCGAGGCAATATATTTGGCGGAATGGCCCGTTCCCTGATAATGGGTTTCCAGTGCCACAATATTGGCTGCAGGCGGCAATAAAAAGAACATCAGCATTACCGCATAAGTCAGCGTCTGCTGTGGAATCGGCAAATAAAAATAAGCTGCGCCACACAGTAAAACAGCAAATAGCCCACGACAAAAAATAAGTTGCAGACTGCGCATTAAATCGAAGCGGCTGATCCGCACATTGCTTAGCCACATCCCCAGTACACACATACCACTAAAAGTCACCAGCACTTTATTGGCTTGATACAGTATCTCGACCCAAGCCACTTGTTGCCAGTGATTCAAATCCCAAAATGACAATAAAGCTGCCATCGACAAAGCGACCACCGGAGGTGAGAACAACACATTTTTTAAAATATAACGCGTGTCTTGTCTGGCTTCACTGACTGCCATCACCGCACAGACATTGCCAAACAAGGAACCACCGATGTACAGGGCAACTACGGTACTGGTCGCTTGCGGGCCAAAAACTGCCAGTGCAAAAGGAATTCCCAGCCATGCCCCATTTAAATAGCTCAGGCATAAGGCACGCAGTTTATTTTTCAGGGTGAAATAAAACAAGGCAAAGAATACGCAGGAACAGAAAAAGCTGAAGGCAATCAGCCACAAACTGCCCTCTTGGTAAAACACCATATTGTAAATAATCAGTACCGGAATCAGGACCCGTGCCAATAAAGCTGCCAAGAGAGGGCGAACCGGTTTTAAATATTGCACACCCCAATAACCGATCAGAAAAGACAGGAGGGGAAGAATTAAGGCCATGACAATGCTGCTGAGATTTCCATATCAAGCTGTATGCTAGCACAGCATACTTTTCATTGAATTATGAATTTTTTTATATGAGTGATTCATTCCCCTGCTGCCGTGTCGGCAAACTGTCATCAAAGCGTCACCGCGCTGTCATACAAGCCTGCTGAGATAGGTACATAAAATATAGAGGATAAAATAATGGCAGGATTATCAATTTGGCATGTGCTGATTTTTGCAATTGTGGTGATTTTATTGTTCGGTACATCAAAACTTAAAAATCTGGGTAAAGACGTCGGCGGCGCGATTAAAGACTTTAAAAAATCAGTCAAAGATGAAGAGGCTGAACAGGCCAAGCTTGCAGAGCCGCGCACCATTGATGCCCAGGTCAAAACGCCTGAACATTCGGTTAAAAGTTAAGAGTTCGCTATGCTCAATATCGGAATGACCGAGCTGCTGATTTTCGGGATTATTGCGCTTTTGGTCCTTGGACCAGATAAGCTTCCGGAAGCAGTACGTTTTGTCGGAACATGGTACGGCAAGATCAAGCGTATGGTGAGCAATGTTCAGAATGATCTTGATCGTGAATTGCGCCTGTCCGAGCTACGTGAACAGATGCAAGCTGAAATGCAACGGATTCAGGAACTGGAAGCCAAGATGCATGCACAAATGACAGATTTGCAGCAGCCGATTGCAGCTGATCAAGTAAAAATAAAACCTCAGTCTGCTCAGCCCTTGCTCAGCTATCAGCCGGTGCAACAGCCCGTATCCTCCGTGTATTTACCTAAGCCTACAGCAATTCAAACCATGATTTCAGAACAACGCTATACAAAAATGAAGGTGGCCGTATGACATCCTTACCGACCACACCCGCCTCAAATGATGCTGCAGCGCTGAATCTTGAACAGATGCCGATTACCCAGCATTTGATCATCTTAAGAAAGCATCTGTTTAAAGTGGTTGCTGTCCTGATTGGCCTGTTTTTCTGCTTATTACCCTTTGCCAATCAGACTTACCAAGGGTTGTCCGAACCCTTGCGTGCACAGCTACCTGCCAGCTCAACCATGATTGCCACAGATGTCACTGCAACCTTCATGGCACCTTTTAAGCTGAACTTCTTTGTCGCGCTGATGATCGCGATGCCGTTTATCCTGTATCAGCTTTGGACCTTTATTAAGCCTGCGCTGTATGCCAAGGAAAAGAGCCTGGCCTTGCCACTTTTGATCGGCAGTATCGTGCTGTTTTATACCGGCATCAGCTTTGCCTACTTTGTGGCATTGCCCTCAATTCTGCATTTTTTTATCAGTGTTTCGCCGGAAACTGTGGCACCGATGACCGACATTAACAGTTATCTCAGCTTCTGTTTAAAGCTGTTTCTGGTCTTTGGTTTTACCTTTGAAATTCCTATTATTACCCTGGTTCTGATCTTGATTGGCGCAGTTTCGACACAGACTCTGGTAGAGAAACGGCGCTTTATTATTGTGGGCTGCTTCTTTGTAGCGATGTTTGTCACCCCTCCGGATGCCCTGTCGATGATCATGCTGGCTGTCCCGATGTGGCTACTGTTTGAACTGGGTTTGCTGGCAGGGAAACTGATTGAAAAACGTCGGTTAAAGACTGAATAACAATAACCAGCCAAAACAACAAAAATATCGACTTACTCAGGCAGCTCTGGCTGTCTTTTTGTTTTTTAAATTTAAATAAAATACTGATTTATTTAACTTTAATGAAATATTTTCTTAAGATTACTGTCATATCCCAAGCTTAAGGTATTGAAAACTTCTACACCACCAAGCACTTATTTTTTAATTGGGACTTTAAAATGAAAAATGAAGACATGATACCTTGCCAGGATCTGGTTGAAGACAGTAACAACTCAAACAACACGCACTTCCAAACGATTCTGGATCAATATACTAGTCGCCGCAGCTTTATTGCAAAAACTACAAGTGGGGCAATGGCATTAGCATTTGCAGCAACAGTCAGTGGTTGTTCAGATGATGATAATGATTCTGGTACTCCTGACGGTAATCCAACTACACCGCCAGACACCACTAACCCAGATCAACATGCCTGGAGTGATCTAAAAGCACGTCCGAATAAATTAGTCTTTGAGCCGGTTCGCAAGAATACCCAAAACTTCTTCAGTGTTCCTGAAGGTTATGAGCTCAAAGTATTGTATGCGGTCGGCGATCCAATCAACCCTGCTTATCCAGAAAAGACCGATGCAACCTTAGCTTCTGGTGCTTCTTACCAGTTCCGTTCAGGCGATAACCATGATGGTATGAGCTTCTTCGGTATGCATCCAACCAACAAAAATTATGCTGCCAAAGAATCAACACAAGGTTTACTTGTTTTAAACCACGAATATCTACAACAATCTCAGCTCCATACACCAGAAGGTACAATTACCATCGATGGTGTACGTCCAGAAGATCAGGTACTCCGTGAAGTGAATGCGCATGGTGTTTCTGTTATTGAGATCAGCAAAGATGCAAATACACAAGACGTTAAAATCAACTTAAATTCTAATTTTAACCGTCGTATCACTGCAGCAACCGAGATGGAAATTAATGGACCAGCGCGTGGTTCTGACCTCGTCAAAACTATTTTCTCACCAGATGGGACGTTGACTCGCGGTACCTTTGCCAACTGTGGTAATGGTTATACGCCATGGGGAACTTACTTAACGGCTGAAGAAAACTGGAGTGGTTATTTCGCTCGTCAAGCCAACGACACCCGCGCTATTGCAAAAGAAGAAATTTCATTATCTCGTTATGGTCGTGGTGGTACTGATGCCCATTCGTCTCAGTACCGCTGGAATACTCCTGTTGCTGAATTAACCGGTGATAAAGGACTTTATGATCGTTGGGATATTTCAGTTAAAGGCGCAAATGCTTTAGCAGATTATCGTAATGTCATGAATACCTGTGGCTTCATTGTAGAAATTGATCCATTTAGCGCGACTACACATCCAGTTAAACGTACTGCACTGGGTCGTTTTGCACACGAAGACTGCCGCTGTAGCAACCCTATTCCGGGTCAGCCATTAGCGTTCTATATGGGTGATGACGCGACCGGCGAATATATCTATA
Source organism: Acinetobacter lwoffii (assembly GCA_963516025.1). Lineage (GTDB taxonomy): Bacteria > Pseudomonadota > Gammaproteobacteria > Pseudomonadales > Moraxellaceae > Acinetobacter > Acinetobacter lwoffii_R. The sequence goes on along the minus strand of CAUPZU010000008.1, from coordinate 83,101 downwards.
AATTTGTTTCTGAAGCCGTCTGGGATCCGAAAGACGTCAATGGTGGTTATACTGCTGGTGATAAATACATGGATAAAGGGACATTATATGTCGCTAAATTCAATGATGACGGTACAGGTGAATGGCTAGAACTGACTCATGGCAAAAATGGTTTAACTACTGCCAATGAAATCTATCCATTTGCAGGCCAGGATGACATCGTCATCAATGCCCGTCTTGCTGCTGACCATGTTGGTGCGACCAAAATGGACCGTCCAGAATGGGTTGCCGTGAATCCCGAAAATGGTGAAGTGTATGTAACCTTAACCAACAACAGCAACCGTGGTCGTGCATATGAAACTGATGCTGCCAACCCACGTAGCTACATCGACTTTAAAGGTTCAAGCGCCAGCAATTCAGGCAATATGAATGGTCATATCATTCGTTTCAGTGAAGCTAAAAATACAGTTACAGCGACAAGTTTTGCTTGGGATATTTTCCTGTTCGGTGCAGAAGCACGTGCTGCTTCTAACATCAACCTGTCAGGTCTGGATGATTTAAATGACTTCTCCAGCCCGGATGGCATGTGGTTCGATCCGCGCGGTATTCTGTGGATTCAGACGGATGATGGTCAGTACACCGATGAAACCAACTGCATGATGTTGGCAGCACTTCCGGGTACTGTGGGTGATGGTGCTAAAGCGCTTGCAGCCAGTACCAAGGCAGAAGGACAGGAAACCTTTGTTGGTGCCAAACTCAGCAATGATCGTGTTCGTCGCTTTTTGACTGGTCCATCGGGTTGTGAAATTACCGGTGTGACTATTACCCCGGACTACAAAGCGATCTTTGTCAACGTTCAGCATCCAGGGGGTGCATGGCCAGCCAACCAAAGCGAGCGTTATAGCCGTTTAGGTAAAGTGCCTCGCTCTGCGACTGTGGTCATTACCCGTAAAGATGGCGGTGCCATTGCGGGTGAAGCTTTGGAGCAAGCGACAGATAAATAGCTGTTGTAAAAAAATGCCGACATCTGTCGGCATTTTTTATATCCGGTGATTATTTCAGGCTAATTATTTTCTCAATAGTTTGACCTGCGGTTGTACCTTGTTGTGACTTCTCAATCCAGTGCCATTGTCCCTGCTGCATTCTCAAAAAATTGGAGCATCGGGTGCCATAGGCCGGACTCTGGATAAAAGTCGAAGACAGCAGCTGTTCCATTTCAACCGAGATGCCGGTGTCTGGCAGAAGTTCAGGAATCACCTTACGTTCATCTTCCAGAATATCCCAGACTGCATGACACAAATCTGCTTCTGCGATCTCCTGGTGTTGCAGCATCGGTAAAAATTCCTGGGTAAAGCGTTTACGTAAATGTCGGGTCTTGTACCAGTCTTCACTCATCAGGCCATTCGAAACCACATAGACGCCATGGGCCAGTACTTGTGGTGCTTCACCGCGATTGCTCATATACACCGCCTGATCTTGATCGCCGATAAACAGGTTAAAGCCGGCATAGTCACACTGGCGTTGTTCCAGATCTTGAGCAAAACGAATCGGCGTTAAGTCAGAATCTAAAAAGTTCTGGATGATATGTCCACGTGAAGTCGGATAATGCCCTTTGTCCTGCCCATCACGAAAATTGGTAATCACCGCCCAGCGACTGGAAGCCGTAATCCCCATCCAGGTGCCGCCCGACTGTAGATCCTGTCCGGCAATTATCGGACTATTCTCCCATTCATGCAGCTCCTGCGTAGGACGCTGATAGAACTCATCCCGATTTGAAATCAGACATAATGAGCTCTGATCCAGAACCCGCCAAGCCAATGCCACGATACACATAATTTACGCTCTCGATCTTTACACATTGAATGTACAACATTTTTCTTTGCTTTAAGCTAAAATCTGTGCAAAACAGAATCACAAGGAACAGGAATGCTCACCTATCCCAATATTGATCCCGTCGCGATTTCGCTCGGGCCCTTACAAGTCCACTGGTATGGACTGATGTACTTACTGGCATTTTTATTTGCCTGGGGATTGGCGACGTTTCGCGCCAAACAACGTGGCTGGACACCGGATATGGTGTCTGACCTGATTTTCTTCGGTGCACTCGGTGTGATCATCGGTGGCCGTGTCGGTTATGTCTTCTTCTACGGTTTTTCCCAGTTCCTGGCCGATCCTTTATGGCTGTTCCAGATCTGGACCGGCGGTATGAGTTTCCATGGCGGTTTCCTCGGGGTCATTCTGGCCATGTTGTGGTGGTGCAAGAAATATAAGATGACCTGGTTCCAGACTCTGGATTTTATCGCACCTTGCGTACCGACAGGCTTGATGTTTGGCCGGATTGGTAACTTTATAGGTGGCGAACTGTATGGCCGTCAGGTCACCGACCCAAACTTTGCCTGGGGCATGATTTTCCCGACTGATCCGCTGCAACTGGTTCGTCATCCATCTCAACTCTATCAGGCACTATGTGAAGGCCTGATCCTGTTTATTGTACTGTGGTGGTTCAGCTCGAAGCCACGTCCACGTATGGCAGTTTCTGCGCTGTTCCTGATCGGTTATGGCCTGGCACGTTTTGTGGTTGAGTTCTTCCGTGAGCCGGACAATGGCCAACTGTTTATTGGCTGGATGAGCAAAGGACAATTCCTGAGCCTACCAATGATCCTGATTGGCTTATGGATGATGTGGTATGCCTACCAGAAGAAAATATATGACTGGGGTCCACAAAAAAATAGCTGAGAAAATCGCGTAATTTAGCGAGGCAGAGGCCTCGCTTTTTTATACTCAAAATATGCTAAAGTGCCGATTATCTCTTCTATTCTTTCATCATTATGCTTGAGTTCTGGTTTAATCCGCAGGTGTCTGTTCTCAAAAAACTGTTGATCTTTATTGTGATTGCAGCGACAGCTGCAGGCTTGTACTGGATGGAACCGCTGCCCTTAGATTCTATTTTGATGTTTGTCGGTACCGGCATCATTTTTCTGATCTGTCGTTACTGCAAAATCCACTTTGCCAGCAAAAATCCGACCGGTTTGCTGTATAGATTACTGACCTGGATTCCAATTGCCTTATTGATTGCTTTAGTTTTTATGAATATGCAACAGGGCGAAATCCTGATTCCGGGTGCACAAGGCATTGCCTTTATGGCACTGGCAATTTGTCTGTTTTCTCCACTGTCCCTGCTCAATCAGAACAAATCAGATGCAGGTTCACCCCATGCTTGAGTTCTGGTATTCGGAACGCTGTAGCCGTCAAATCAAACTCATCGCCATCATCGCGACCTGTATTTTGATTTATACAGCATCGACTGTGGCCCAGTTAGATCCGGTATTTGTGGGGGTGAGTTTAGCGATTGGAATTGTCGTGCATTTACTACACCATTTCCGCCTGAAAATCTCAAAATCCAATCCCTATGCAAATGGCTTTAGCGCCTTGAGCCGGGTCATTCCCATCATTGCCTTAATTACCCTGTTTGGCTATTTACCAGAACAGCACCAGCAATGGGGCAAATTTGCCTTGGGTCTGCAATGTCTTGGCTTTGCCGCGATTGGATTATTTATCGTTTCAATCTATGAAAGCCGTGCGAAGCGTTTTGAGGACTGATCACTTCGCAGTGTTTTCTTAGAAGTAAGTTTCCAGACGATAGTAACTATAAGTCACGTTTTTATTGCGATAAACCGCATGATCTCGCTGTTTAAAATCCGATACCCAGGCACTACCTGAATAAGCCGCGATATGTCCATATTTATGTCCCTGAGTACGGTCAATAATATAGATATCGCCTTTTTTCGGCCGATCAAAAGAAGCATTAATTTTCTTATAACCCAGCTGCATCAGGGTACTTCCCCAATCTGCCGCTGCGACCGGATGATTCACAATTTTCGCACCAGAAGATTGCAGACCGACACGAATACTGCGCGCACATTTCTGTGTACTGGTATTTCGGGTAATGCCTTGCAGATAACTGGTAAATTTCTCGATATTGATACGATGGCCATTGCTTACGCCTGAAGCGTTACGGACAGTGGCTTTTTGGGATGACTTTTTAGGTCTTTGCTCCGATTGGGAACGCACCATGATATTCGCTTGGACAGGAGCATATACTTCGCTCATGTTTACTTGATGATCATAGATCATGCCTTACCAACCGCTCCTCGCCTGTAATTTAGGCTTTCATATTGTTAACAAGCCGAGAATACTAGTCGTTTAAATGTTATCTTTCACATTAAAAATGTAAATAAATTTGTCTATTTTTCCGGCATTCAAATTAAGCCGTTCTTTCTCATACAGTTACAAAACCCATCATCTTTGCAAAAAAAATGTAAAGCAAAGCCAACTTCGATGCCTTGCAAAGCTTTTTTAGCCTGAACTATACAAAATGAGTCCTTATCTTTTTCTACTGAAACGTGTGGATTTAATCTGTAGCTCGGCCATTTTCAGATAACATTTCACCACATGATTACATCATTTTGAGCTTTACCGCCTGTATTACACTGATGCGGCATTTTTAAACCTTGAACTAAACTTTAAATATTGAACTAAACAGAGAAGAAAAATGAGTCAGACTTTAAGTACCGTTTCAAATTTTAATTTAGAACAATATTTAAGTACCTGGTATGACATTGCACACTTGCCGATGAAGCGCCAACCTGAAGACAGCACCGATATTTCTGCGGTATAGAGCTTGAATGAAAATGGCAAGGTGGATGAAGCCATTGCTGAAGCGATCATTGTCGATGCAGAACATGCCAAGCTTGAAATCAGATTTTTACCTGAAGGCTTGCATGGGATCCCGTTTACCAAGGGCGATTATTGGGTCTTAAAAATCGATCCGGATTATCAGACGGCACTCGTGGGCGAGCCGAATAAAGAATATTTATGGTGATTACATCGCGACACCAGTCTGGACGAAGCGACTCAACGCGAATATTTAAGTTATGCAGCACCCTTAGGTTATGATCTGTCTGATCTGATTCATACCGTCCATACTGGCCATAAAACCGCTTAAACCTTTTCTACAACAAGCACCCGCACTGGGTATTTTTTTTTGATTGGGTGCTTGCCGATCTTTTTTGCAGAAGATGCAATATCAGAAATATTAGAAAAAAATGTTATGATGCATTCAATTCAATTTACCCAACTCGACAGAAAGTGGATTTATCCGAGATAAACTTTTTCTGCTGAAAAAAAAGGTAATTTAAACAAATTTTTAAGAGAGACCTATGCGCCAATATCTTGACCTATTACAACATATCATCGACAACGGCGGCGATAAAGGCGACCGTACCGGTACAGGTACACGTTCGGTATTTGGTCATCAGATGCGCTTTGATCTTTCCCAAGGTTTTCCTTTACTGACCACCAAAAAAGTTCATTTCCGCTCTATCGTGATCGAACTGTTGTGGTTCCTGAAAGGCGATACCAATGTTCAGTATTTAAAAGACAATAAAGTCTCGATTTGGGATGAATGGGCGACCGCAGAACAAACTGCGCGTTTTGGCCGTCCTGAAGGCGAATTAGGCCCAGTATATGGTCACCAATGGCGCAATTTTGGTGCCAGCAAAAATGCAGACAATAGTTATAATCAGGATGGTTTTGACCAGATCAAATGGTTGATCAATGAAATTAAAACCAATCCAAATTCGCGCCGTCTGATTGTGTCGGGCTGGAACCCGAATGAAGCGGGTCAAGTCGCATTACCACCTTGCCATACCCTGTTCCAGTTCTTTGTACACAATGGCAAATTGTCTTGCCAGTTGTACCAGCGCAGTGCTGATGTATTTTTGGGTGTACCATTTAACATTGCCAGCTATGCTTTGTTGACGCATATGATCGCGCAAGTTTGTGATCTGGATGTTGGTGACTTTGTCTGGACTGGCGGCGATACCCATTTGTACAGCAACCATTTTGAACAGGCACAATTACAGCTCAGCCGTGAGCCACTCGGCCTTTGTCAATTAAAACTAAATCCCGAGATTAAAGACCTGTTCGATTTCAAATTTGAAGATATCGAAATTGTCGGTTATGAATCTCATCCAGGAATTAAAGCCCCTGTCGCTGTTTAATTTTCTTTATTATAAAGTTCCCCCTCCTCCTAGGAGAGGGCTAGGAAGAGGTTTTTTACCACGCGTGAATCGCCACCTCCTTTCAAAATATATTCCTAGCCCTAAAGCATGAAGGCAATCAATATAGATTTTTAACCTTTCCTTCGTACAAGTAAAACATTACACGAAGAACTTTGGGTTTGATGAGAAGGATTCAATACATGTCATTTCAAGATTTAGAAGTTGTACACGTCGTGGCAATGGATCAGCAGCGCTGTATTGGCAAGGACAATGACCTGCCTTGGCACATCTCAGCAGATCTTAAACATTTTAAGGAAATCACCCAGGGCGGCGTGATTGTGATGGGTCGCAAAACGCTTGAATCCATGGGCCGTGCCCTGCCCAAACGTGTGAACTGGGTGATTACCCGGGATGCCGACTGGTCTTTTGAAGGCACTAAAGTTGCGCATACGATTGAGGATGCCTTGAATCAGGCTGTAGCAGATGTAAAAGCCTCGGAAAATCCGAAGTCCATTTATATTATTGGCGGCGGCGAAATATTTAAACAGACCCTGGATATCGCTGATCGTCTGGAACTCACCCATGTCGAACTGGATGTAAAAGGTCATGCCTATTACCCGGAGATTCCGGCCGAGTTTGAAAAAGTTGCATCAGAACAACATATTGATGACAAAACCGGTATTGCATTTGAGTTCGCAACATACAGAAAATAAAGCCTATTTTCTATAAAAGATTGAGCATGCAAGGACGCGAAAAACCGGAAAAGCATTGGAGCCTGTGGTTACTCGGCAGTCTGTTTAGTTTATTTGTCCTGTGTTCAAGCTTGTGGTTAAGCCTGATGCTCTGGGTACAACAGCCTTTGGGTAAAATTGGCAGCATAATTCTGATAGGTCTTTGGCTCACATTTGCACTGGTCGTTCTCGGAATCTATTTTACTCGGCATCTGATTTCCCGTCAGGTGGATACCGTACTCTATCTGCTGGCCTTTCTGTTCAGCTTGTTGGCTTACTTCAGCATGGAGCCACGTCAGGATCGTGACTGGAACCCTGAAGTTTCCAGGCTGCTCTCCTATGAACAGCGAGGCAATCTGGTCACCCTGCACAATATCCGTAATTTCGACTGGCAACCGGATGGCCGCTATACTGAACGCTGGGAAAGCCGCAGTTTTGATCTGAACCAGATTACCGGAGTGAATATCATCACGTCCTACTGGATGGGACCAAAAATTGCTCATACTCTGGTCAGCTTCGATTTTGCCAATCAAAAACCACTCACCTTTTCAATTGAAATCCGCAAGGAGAAGAATGAGAATTTTTCAGCGATAGGTGGCTTTTTCCGAAAATATGAACTGAGTCTGGTCGCATCGGATGAAAAGGATATTGTCTATACCCGTAGCAATGTCCGTGGTGAACAGGTCTATTTTTTCCCAGTCAAAATGCCGCAAGCTCAGGCTAAAGCGCTATTCAAGGAATATCTGCGTCAGGCCGATGAGCTGGCCCAAAAGCCAAAATGGTACAATACCCTGACCAGTAATTGCACCACACTAGTCTTTGATATGGTTCAGGCGATATCGCAACAACAGCTACCCTCAGATTACCGGTTGCTGGCCTCCGGCTATTTACCGAATTATCTCTATGATCTTAAAGTACTGGAACAGTCTTGGGATATGCACACTTGGTATCAACGGGCACATGTCAATCCACGGGTAGAACGCACCGCTAATCTCTCCAGTCAGGACTATTCACGCCTGATCCGGCAGGGCCTACCAAAACCCGACATGCGATAACTGTGTAGCAAATCCAATTCAATAAAGATACAAAATCAACTGGAACCTTGATCATTTTTTTGTTTATATACAAATAGCTAGTCAATGATCAGAGTATCTCTCATGCTAAAAAAATTAACTGCAATCGCGATTTTAGGCTCGGTTCTAACGGTCATGGGCTGCGAAACTGTCCCATCTACCGCCACCACACAAACCGCGAATCATTTACAACTTTTGCAAAATCGTACTTGGATTGCGACCCAGATTGGTAATACTGAAATCAAGACTGCGCCAACCGCACGCAATGTTCCGAGTCTGCAATTTGATGCCAGTACCCAGCGCGTTTCAGGTTCAGATAGCTGTAACCGGATTATGGGCAGTTACACAGCAGCGAAAGACACGCTGACCCTGAACCAAATGGCCACTACCCGTATGGCCTGTATGAACAACGATCAGCTTGATCAGAAATTTAATGAAGCTTTAGCCAAAGTGACACATTATCAAGTATTTGGTAAAACCTTAAAATTACTGGATCGCCATGGGAATCTCTTGATCCAGCTAGAAAGTGCTGTTCAGCCGCGTTAATACTTCCCTACAAAAAGCCTGTATGGACAGGCTTTTTTATCTTTCATACTGATGAGCTGGAATTTAACCATCAGCCCGATTGAGTTATTTAATTGAATGAGGAATCAACCATGCAACAGGCACTTTTCGGTGGGGGATGCTTTTGGTGTACTGAAGCCGTATTTTTACAGATCCAAGGGGTTCAGCAGGTCATCAGTGGCTATGCAGGTGGGCACACAACTCAGCCAAACTATGATGATGTCTGTGGTGGCAATACCGGCCATGCCGAAGTCATTCTGATCGATTTCGATGAAAACCAGATTAACTATACCCAGTTGCTTGATGTATTTTTTGCGACCCATGATCCGACCACGCTAAACCGTCAGGGCAATGATGTCGGCACCCAGTATCGTTCTGTGATTTATTATCTGAATGATGAACAGCAGCAACAGGCGCAGCAGGCGATCGATGCTCTGAAAGCCGATGGCATCAATATGGTGACTGAACTCAGTCCTGCCCCGACTTTCTATCCGGCGGAAGACTATCATCAAAACTTCTTTGCCAAGAACCCGACCCAGGGCTATTGCAATTTTGTCATTCCTCCAAAATTGAATAAATTACGCAGCAAATTTACGACCCTCTTAAAAACCCATTAAGTTTCATGAAAAATGGGCATAAAAAAAGCGACTGCAATCAGTCGCTTTTTTTATTACCTAAATCTTAGTTATCAGTTGCAAAAGCAATATCGCTGAGTCCGGCTCCACTCGCACGCGACATGACTTGCGCCACAGAGTCATAACGTGATTCTTTATCCGCTTTCAGCACAATGGTCGGCTGACGTTCAGCTTGGCCCGCTTCATTAAAACGGGTTTCAAGCTGTTCTAGCGTCAATACATCGCCATTCCAGGCAATGTCACCTTCGGCATTGATGCTGATCGTGACATTTTCAGGCGGCAGATCGATAATCTCCGCAGTAGTTTGTGGCAAGGTTAATGGAATTGATGGGTTCGCAACGGTCGCTGTCACCAGAAAGATGATCATCAATACCAACATAATGTCGATGAGGGGAATGAGGTTCATCTCATTCATGCCTACATCGTTGTCTTCACCCAGTTGAAAAGCCATTAAGCTTGACCTCCCACGAAACTCTGTTGTGTTACTTTTTCATCAGACTTTTTTGCAGCAGATTCCTGTTGCAGCATGGTATCAATCAACAGACCGTGTGCCTGATCCTGTAACTCGTGTGCCAAGCCACGATTAGCACGTACACAGATGTTATAAGCCAGTACCGCAGGAATTGCGACTGCCAGACCTAAGCCAGTCATAATCAATGCTTCACCGACTGGGGTTGCTACTTGTGCCAGACCGGCCTGACCACTTTTACCAACAGCAACCAGCGCATGAAAGATACCCCATACAGTACCGAACAAACCGACAAATGGAGAAATTGATGCGATGGTACCCAAAACTGATACACCTTTTTCGGCATTGGCTTTTTCTGCTGAAATCTGGCGTAACAGCGCCTGTTCTGCCACTGCCTTACGCTGTTCAAAGCCCAAAGGAGCCAGTTTGGTTTTCAGTTGCTCCAATACCTTAGATAACTGAGTATAGGCAATCTGTTTCAGTTGGCGAGTGCCCATCAAACGCAGCACAAAAATGGTCCATGTCGCAATCGACATTGCCAATAACACGAAATACAGCGTTTTACTGACTGCATCAGCGTGTTGCCAATAAACTGAAAAGTTCATATTCGAACTCCTAATGGGTGAGCCGTTATTTAACCTGAAAATCGAAAGGCTGTTCCACGCGTGTTGGATAAGCCACACCATTTTCAACATATTTGGTGAGTTGTGCACGACGTACCGCTGCTTCTACTTTGCGCGTTACCGCCGGGCTACAACTTGAATTTCGTGCAGTCGCAGAGACCACTTTACCCTGCTCATTCGCTGAAACATCTACTACCAGTGAACAGGCTGATTTTAATTCACCTGCAGAGAGTGAGACTTTTGGTGAACGCTGCCAGGACACGCCCCCACCAATTGATACACTTTTCGGGGATGGCGCAGCAGCAGGTGCTGGCGGTGCCATAGGCGCAGGTGGCGCGACCGGAGCAGGTGCCGGTTTAATTTTAGTTTCAGTGACCACTGTCGGTACAACCGGACTTGGGGTTGGTTTTGCTTCAACTGGTGGTGCTTTAACCACTTTTGGCGCTTCAGCCTTTTTCACCTGCTCGATTTTTTCTACTTTTTTCGGTGGTGGTGGCAGCGGTTTATCGACAATTTTGACTTCTTTAGGCTTAGGCGGCTCTTTTTGTGGCTCGGCCTTCGGCTTTGGCGGTAAAGGTTTTGGCGCTTCCTGGAGTTTAACAAAGCGCACTTTTAAGGGTTGCTTATCAATAGGTGTCAGCTCAGGTGCTTTCATCTGGCTGATCGCATATAACACACCCACATGCCCAACCAGTACAGCCGCCACGATAGAGATGACTTTCTTTTTCATCTGATTCGGCGGTGTAGGCATTTGGGGCGCAGCAACTTGACTCATTAAATCTATTACCTTGAGGAGATGATGTGGAACAAACTATCAAGCTCATCGGTTAGCACAATTAAAGTATGTCAATAATAAATGAGAAGTGTTTTCATTTGCAACCGCTAATCCTACCTTTGACTGACTTTTTTTGCATCAAAACAAAAAAGGCACACTAAAAGTATGCCTTTTTAAAACGCAATGCAAGTCTTATTGGAACACGACAGTCTTGTTGCCATCGACAATAATACGGTCTTCCAAATGCCATTTTACCGCACGGGCCAATACATTACGTTCTACGTCCTGACCGAGTTCACGTAACTGCTCAACAGTAAAGTCATGGTTCACGCGCTCCACATCCTGCTCAATAATCGGACCTTGATCCAGATCAGCAGTCACATAGTGCGCAGTTGCACCGATCAGCTTCACGCCTTTTTCATAGGCCTGTTTGTACGGATTGGCACCTACAAAAGCCGGCAGGAAAGAATGGTGAATGTTGATCACTTTCATTTCCCACTTGCTGACAAATTCTTCATCCAGAATCTGCATATAACGCGCCAGCACCAGTAAGTCATTGCCCTGCATCAACTGGTCGATTTCTGCATAAGCTTCAGGTTTGTTGTCTTTGGTCACCGGCACGACTTCGAATGGAATGCCAAAGTTTTCAACTGCTTCGCGTAAAGTCTCGTGATTCGATACCACTTTGGTAATTTCACAAGGTAGGCCACCACGCGCATGACGCCATAACAGCTCAAGCAAGGCATGATCGACCTTAGACACCAGAATACCGACTTTTTTCACGTCACTGACCAGAGCCAGACGCCATTGCATGCCATAGCGTTCTGCCACATTCGCTGCAAAAGTCTGGATAATACTTTCTTTACGACTTTGAAGATTATCTAATTCAAATTCAACGCGCATGAAGTAACGTCCGCCCTGCGCTGCTGTCGCATATTGGTCAAGCGCAGTAATGTTGGCACCTTGATGATACAAGAAGCTCGAAACAGCCTGCACGATGCCCGGCTTGTCTTCACAAGTAATCAATAAACGTGCGGTGTTAGCAGTCGTCATATTCATGTTGGTTTAAGTCACTAATCAGTTAAATTAAAAATAAGCCGAGTATTCTAACGCGTTTCTTGGATATTCTGAATAGTTTGTTCAGATTCAGAATCTTTAGATGACGACAGGCTGGCAAAAAGTTCCGAAGAGCCCAAACTACTCAATAAACCTTCATAGGTTTGACGACTTTCACCACGTAAATACGCCCCTTCCAGGAATACCATTTGACGGAGTGCCTGCCAGACCCATTTTTCTTCCAGCGTATTGGAATCGGTTAAATGACCTGACATATACAGGAAGTTGGTCCAGTTGGTCAGTACAATCCACAGGTTAATGATCAGTGCTTCAATTTCTGAATCGGTCATGTCCATCAGGCCTGCATTGACAAAGCCTTTATAAATTTTCTGGCCCTGCTGCATGACCTGCCCGGCAAAGCGTGGATACATCTTGCGAAAATCTTCGTTATTTTCTACCAGATGATAGACATCACGATGCAGGAAACGGTAAGCCCATAACTGGCTGCTCAGCACCTGAAAATAATGCACCTTGTCATTGGCATCCAGTGCACGGTCATCCGGCAGCGCCAGCATTTCCAGGGTCTGATGCTGGTACTGTTCCATCAATTCTTTAATAATTTCATTTTTATTGCGGAAATGATAATACAGGTTACCCGGGCTCATGCCGAGTTCAGCCGCAATGTGATTGGTGGTTACCGATCGTTCGCCACGCTCGTTAAACAGCTGCAAACTGAGCTGCAAGATACGCTCTTTAGTTTTTAAGGTTTTGGTTTGGGACATCCTAAAATAACCATTCAGTTCATGCATTAGCAGGCTAACACACAAAGTCACTTGACTAATTAGAGTATTTGCTCTAAAAATTAATTAATCGATTTTTGAATAATGGTAGTGCGGCATGAACAGTCACACAAAAACAACATCAATGACACCACATTTTTTTGATAGCCAATATCTGAATGAAGTCTTGGCGCAACAAAAACACGCTTACTTACACTACCCTCTGCCAACTGCAAAGGAACGTATCGATCGTTTAGCTCGACTTAAGCGTATCTTAGTTAAGTATCAAGATCAATTTGCTGATGCAATTAATCAGGACTATGGTAACCGTTCCATTGGGGAAACCAAGATTGGTGAACTGCTCACCTGTCTGGAACATATCAAATATTACAGCAAAAACCTGACCCGATGGATGAAACCTTCCAAGCGTCATGTGGGCATTATTCATCAGCCGGCCAAAGCCTGGGTGCAATATCAGCCTTTAGGCGTAGTCGGAATTATCGCACCTTGGAACTATCCGCTGTTATTGTCGATTGGCCCTTTGATTTGCGCACTGGCGGCCGGCAACCATGCCATGATCAAAATTTCCAGTGCATCGGCTGCTTTTGGTGAAGTTCTGGAAAAAGCCCTGGCTGAAGCCTTCCCTAAAGAATTGGTCGCTGTAGTGAATGGTGGCGGTGTGATTTCAGATGCTTTCTGTCGTTTGCCTTTCGATAAACTGATTTTCACCGGCTCAACTGCGGTCGGTAAAACCGTCATGGCAGCCGCTGCCGAAAATCTGGTGCCGGTGATTCTGGAACTGGGCGGTAAATCGCCGGTACTGGTGCATCCATCGATTGATCTGCGCGATGTCGCGCAGCGGATTGCGGTGGGCAAACTCTGGAATGCCGGTCAGACCTGTGTAGCGCCAGACTATATGTTCCTGCCTCTCGGAAAAACTGCCGAGTTCATTGATCACTTTAAAGCCTGTGTCGAAAGCATGTATCCGGATATCACCCATAATCAGGATTACACCTCGATTATTAATGTCAAACAATATAACCGTCTGCAAGGCTATCTGGATGATGCGCGTGAACAGGGTGCGCAAGTCATTGAAATTAATCCGCGTAGTGAAAACTCGGCTGATCTGCGCAAGATTGCACCGACCATCGTGACCAATGTCACCCCGATGATGCAGATCATGCAGCATGAAATCTTTGGCCCACTGTTACCGATCATGGAATATGATCAAATTGACGATGTCATCGACTTTATTAATAGCCGTCCACGTCCACTTGCTTTATACTACTTCGACTTTGATCAGGCGCGTGCCGATTATGTCGCACAGCGTACCCATTCAGGGCATTTCGGGCAAAATACGGTACTGACCCATGTTGCGCAGGACGATCTACCATTTGGGGGTGTCGGTGCATCAGGTATGGGTAAATACCATGGCCCAGAAGGCTTCTTCAGTTTGTCGCATGAACGCTCAGTAATGTCGAATCCAAAGCTGTACAGCTTGAAATACATTCTGCCACCGTTCAATAAACCGATTCACAAGCTGATTTCGAAGACACTTCTCCGCTAAATGATCAAGGCATGAGCTATCGATATAGTTCGTGCCGCGTTTTGACGAAAATCGCTTGTCTTTTAAGCGCATTTTTGATATAAAACGCCCCTTGAATGATTTCAATCCGTTTATTTTTGACTGGCCATACAGATTTGCTGTTGGCTAAATCAATGGAGTTACACCATGTCTAAGGTTTGCCAAGTTACCGGCAAGCGTCCAGTCGTTGGTAACAACGTCTCACACGCCAACAACAAAACTAAGCGCCGGTTCGAGCCGAACCTGCACCACCACCGTTTCTGGTTAGAAAGCGAAAAACGTTTTGTACGTCTTCGTTTAACCACTAAAGGTATGCGTATTATCGACAAATTGGGCATTGAAAAGGTTGTTGCTGACCTACGTGCTCAAGGTCAAAAGATCTAAGGAGTCTGAACCATGCGTGATAAAATTCGCTTAGTTTCTTCAGCTGGTACAGGTTATTTCTATACCACGACTAAGAACAAACGTACTATGCCGGAAAAAATGGAAATCAAAAAATTTGATCCAAAAATCCGTCAACACGTAATCTTCAAAGAAGCTAAAATCAAATAATTTTAGTTTCTTTAAAAAAACGACCTTTGCGGGTCGTTTTTTTTGCACTTTTTTTATCCGGCTTGATAAACTTTCTGCATGTTTTGGCACTTTTTGTGCTTATTTCCCAGCAAACCTAGCTAAAGGAGTATTTAGTGCCACATGACGTAGAGCTCATTATATTACTGGCTGTTGGTTTTGGCTTAGCTTTGGTCTTTGGCTATCTCGCTGCACGGCTACGTCTTCCCCCTTTGATCGGCTATCTCATTGCCGGCATTCTGATTAGTCCCCACACACCCGGTGTGGTCGGTGATATTCATCTGGCCAACCAGCTGGCAGAACTTGGCGTCATGTTCCTGATGTTTGGTGTCGGGATGCATTTTTCCCTGAACGATCTGATGCAGGTCCGCCGGATTGCCCTGCCTGGTGCGATTTTACAGATTACAGTTGCCACCTTGCTCGGGGTCGGAGTTTCAATGCTGTGGGGCTGGAGCTTTGGCTCAGCGCTGGTCTTTGGCCTAAGCCTGTCCTGTGCCAGTACTGTGGTTCTACTCAAAGCACTCGGTGATCGTGGCCTGCTCGATTCGATCAATGGCCGGATTGCTGTTGGCTGGTTACTGGTCGAAGATCTGGTTATGGTCTTGGCGCTGGTACTGTTACCTGCCACTGCGGTGCTTTTAGGGGGGCAGGCGCTGGAAGGCGCAAGCGATGAGAATATCTGGCTCACCTTAGGTATTACTCTGCTCAAAGTCGCAGGCTTTATTGCCTTCATGCTGATTATCGGTAAACGATTGATTCCGATGATCATACAGGTCGTGGCACGTCTTGGTTCACGTGAGCTGTTTACTTTAACAGTGGTGGCTGCTGCCGTCTCGATTGCCTTTGGTGCCTATAAGATCTTTGGCGTGTCGATGGCACTGGGTGCTTTCTTTGCCGGGATGGTGGTGAAAGAATCTGATTTCAGTCATCGTGCCGAAGAAGAAACCTTGCCACTGCGTGAAATTTTCTCGATTTTATTCTTTGTCTCCGTCGGCATGCTGTTTGATCCGCGCATCCTGCTGGAACAGCCTTTACATGTACTGGCCGTGGTCGGGATTATCATGATTGGTAAAACTATTGCCGCGATGGCACTCGTGCTGTTCTTCCGTTATCCGATCAATACCGCCTTAACCGTCGGTGCTTCGCTGGCACAGATTGGTGAGTTCTCCTTTATTTTGGCTGCACTCGGTGTTTCGCTCAATCTGCTTTCGCTGGAAGGTCAAAACCTGATTCTGGCAGGTGCCTTAATTTCGATTACGCTTAACTCCTTTATCTTTTCCGCGATTGAGCCGGTACAGAAATGGATTCGGGAACGCTCGACTCTGGCCCGCTTACTGGAACGCAGTGGTGACCCTTTGGCAATGTTGCCGGATGAAGTCTCACAGGATTACCTGCGCGATCAAGTGGTCATTATTGGCCATGGTGAGGTGGGACGTCGCATTACCCGCTCATTGATGGAAGAAAACATTAAGGTGGTGATTGCCGAAGAAAACCGTGACATCGTCGAAAACCTACGTGAAAAAGGCATTGCTGCAGTGTCTGGTGTAGCCACTGAAGCCGGAGTACTGATTCAAGCACATATTCAACATGCGCGCTTACTGGTTATCTCTCCTATGGATATTATCGATATTCATAAAATCGTGGACATTGCCAAGACCTTGAATCCACAAATTCAGGTACTGGTCTGTGCAGAAAGCAAGGAAGAAGCTGAAGCCATTCGTCGGGATAATGTCGGTGCGGTTTATTATGCCAAAGAAGAAATGGCGAAAAATATGAGCAATCATATTTTGAATCAGATTGAGATCGCGCATCAGCATACGCCTTCTCATTAAAGTTTTTCTTTGAATAAACACTGAATAAAAAAGTTGTCGGATCTGGCAACTTTTTTACGGACATCAATATATCTCCGAGCCAAAGATTTTATTAACTCACTGGCTTCAGACTGCTCATGACCCAAATTTTAAAATAATGATTTTTCATCTTCATTTTAAATGAACGTCTTTGTGATACTTAAAATCTGCCTAATTTAATAACCTATAAAACTCAAAAAGCACACCAATAGTAGTGTGCTTTCTAAATAAATTTCAACGATTAACTCATATACTTTGGTTCTTCATCCACAACTTCAGCCTGCCACTCATTGACCTGCTGTTCCAGCAAACCATAGAGTGCTGCCTGAATCATCTGTTGCGCAATCACGGGCGTCTGCTCTCCAAGTAGAGCTTTCACCTCATCATTAAATTGAATCATGACCAAAGGCTGTTTATGTGAGCCTGCATTGCGTAGAGCCAACGCGCCACCTTCAAGTTGAACGAGTTCTAAAATCGCGTCTTGATTACCAAATAAATCTTTCAACTGTTCTATAGACATATATCCTCCATGTTCAACATGGTGGCAAAGCGCCGGGTGCACTTTGCATCATTAGAGTAATTGATATAGGGTTAAAAATTGCAATTTCAAGTACAGCCGATCCGATTAAAATTCAATCATCTCATTACGAAAACCATCAATTAATTGCGTCAGGTCACGATGCCACTCCCTCAATATAGCAGTATCAGGTAACCATGCTTGTGGAGACTGTGTGACTTTAATGATGAGATTTGAGGAGGTTTCGTCTTCAGGTTCTGGAGTACTTGGTTCGGGCGCATACTGGCACAGACGGTAAGCGCGTTTCAGTTCAGCAATGAAACCACTCTTGGATAAATGTTGCAGCACCGCCACTTCTGGCGAAATTTGGCCTTTGGCCGCCATCAATTCTTCGATCGATTTTAAGGTTGGATGAGGATCATTCAGGCGATAGTAACGCACCAGTTCCTGTAAAAATGCTAACAAAGCACCATGCAAATGGAACACAGTTGCTTCACGTTGTGCCTGAGCCTGTTGTACATGTTCGGTTTGCTCTGCTTGCTGGCAGGATAGACGGGCAAAATACAGTTTTTGATTGGTACGGTCCGCATGATAGCGAGCAACACGGGTCATCGAGATTTCCTAAGGTTTAAAACAAATTTTGGCTTTTATAAAGTAAAAGGTTCGCCTGCATTTCGCAATCAAAAGATGTTTAGACTGAATCCATCCAGCACTGAAATTCAGAGTATTGAGCTCACTAATTAAGTACAGCGATAATAAATTTCAGCCATAAAAAAGGAGCCTATCAAGTGCTCCTTTTTTGAGTTTAAGCCTGAGGCTTATCTTCTGTGGCTTTCACGCGGATCCCATGTCCGTGCAGGCGTAAAGTATTCAGGCCTTTAATGGCTTTGACTGCTTCACGGCCATGTGGCATTTCTACAAAAGCAAAACCTTTTGATTTGCCTGTTGCTGCATCAAGCACCAAAGTACAGGTCTCCACTGTGCCATATTCCTGGAACAGTTTCAGTAATTCGGCTTCTGTGACCGTACGTTCTAAATTACGAACTAAAATTTTCATCTTACAACCTTAAGAAGATAGGCAAAAAATATCAAAAAGCACGCGCCTACTCTACTTTTTGCATGAAACAACTTTGCTATAGTTTAATCGAGATCAATCCCAAAATCTAAATTAATCGACTTGCGTTCAATCAAGGCACTTTTTACAGTTTGCTGCCGGGTTTTGTAATGGGTTTCCGTGGTGCATAAATGCCGGGTGAGATCATTCAGGAAATAACTTTCGACTTTACGCCCCTGCTCATCGACCGTTTCCCGCGCCCAATGATTCAGGTTCTGTTTGGTCAGAATTAATTCATTTTTTGCCCGGGTCAACGCCACATACAGCACACGACGTTCTTCTTCGACATCATCAAAATCACCTTGAGCACGCGCATGCGGATAATTCCCCGGCGTCACATTGGCTACATAACAGACATTTTGCTCGGTGCCTTTGGCCGAGTGAATGGTGATTAAGGTCACCACATCATGATCCGACTGGCGCTCGATTTCCGAGATTGACACCGGATCCAGTACATATTCCTCTAAAAATTCACTCAGCTGTGAATGCTTGGACGCCAGCTGTTTGACCAGTTCAAAATCACTTTGGCGACGTGGCCAATCCTTTTTATAGTTTTCTGCCAATTGAGATTCAATCGCCTGAATCGCCAGACCGACACAAGCTTGCACTTCGCCTTTGAGCACACTCATCTGCTGCATGATCAGAATGGTTTCTAGCGGTATCTTGCCAAACTGTTCTAATTTCTTTGCAATCTGATCCATTTCCGGTTCAGCCAATAACTGCTGCGATAGCTTGCTGGCACCCACATCACCCACACCATTCCACAGGGTCAAGAAACGCATCCAGGCGATATCATCCAGCGGATTGGCGACTACGCGCAGCATGCTGAGCAAATCTTTGACATGCGCCGTTTCCAGCAGCTTCATGCCACCAATAAAGCGATACGGCACATTAGCCGCGATACAGGCTGCCTCAATATGCCGTGCGGCAAAACTGGAACGAACCAGCACCATATGCTCGCCCCATTTGCTGCCTTGCAGATAATGGCGCTCTTTAATATCAATCGCAATCCATTTGGCTTCATCAAACTCATTCGGGAAAATATGCATGCGCGGCTTTACACCTTCTCCGCGATAAGCTTCTAGACGTTTGTCATATTTGATTTCAGACTGATCGAGCAGCCAGTTAGACAGATCGAGAATTTCCTGGGTCGAGCGGTAGTTTTTTTCTAATTTGAAAATCTGCGCATCTGGCACACGTTCTTTGAAATGGTGAATATTTTCAAAGTCTGCACCACGAAAGCCATAAATCGACTGGGCATCATCACCGACACAAAACAGGCTGATCCGGTCTTTAAGTGGTTCGAGCAAAGCCCATTGTAATGGATTGGTATCCTGCATTTCATCGACCAGCATATGTCGACAGATTGAAGCGACATAGTCGACCAGACCTTCGGACTGTGCCAGCGCCGTAGCTACTACCGCCAGAATGTCATCATAATCCAGAAAGCTGCGTGCCTGCTTACGTGCTTCGTACTCTTTCATAATCTCGGCAATCTGGTCCTTTAAGGCCAGATATTCCGGCATCTGTTTTTCTAATGCCAGACTGAGTTTTTGCCGGGTATTCCTTGCAAAAGAATATAGATCACATAGTTCCTGAGGCTTAGGCAGATGGTTGGGATTTTTCTTGTCATCACGACCGCGAATCAGGCGGAACATCATCAGCTGATCATCACGATCAATAATCGAAAACTGTTCCAGACCAAAGGCTTTGGGAATACGGCGCAGCAGATACATACAGAAAGTATGAAAAGTCGAGGCTCGCAGTCCCTTGGCTTGTTCACCAAGTGCCAGTTCGACACGCGCCACAATTTCACTGGCAGCCCGGCGGGTAAAGGTTAGAATTTGAATCTGGTTGGCAGGCACGCCTTGTTCAATTAAGTAAGCTGCGCGTGCCACGATGGTCTTGGTTTTGCCACAACCTGCCCCCGCCAGCACCAAACTGTGTTTTGCTTCTGTGGTGGCTGCTTGTCTTTGCTGAGGGTTTAATTCATCAATCAGGGTGGCTAAACTCATTTTCACTCATCATTGCGTGGATGTATATAGTTTAACAGATCGCTTTCAGAATTATGGCTTTTCAGTTGCCCTGAAACTATCTCCAATTTTATTTTTTGATTTGATATTAGCTGACGACAGGGCGTACTGGATTGCAGCAGAGAGAAATACTTTCACTCTGTCAAAAGATTTTTGACTATCTCAGTGACAGCTTTCTCCAAGTTCATTTCTGCATTTTTTAATGCTTCTTCCAGACTATAATCTGGCGGATTAATACCAATAATCTGGCTAAATCCTGACTCAAAAAGACCCTCAATCCCTTCACCGAATAGACCCGCAAAAGCAATCACCGGTTTATTGAAACGTTTGGCAACCTGTGCCACACCAAACGGTGTTTTGCCAAATTTGGTTTGAAAATCAATTTTACCTTCACCGGTAAATACATAATCTGCTTGCGCTATTTTTTCACCCAGTTGAACCTGTTCAATTATCAGTTCTACACCTGATCGAATGGAAGCAGCAGTGAATGCCATTAAACCAAAACCCAGTCCGCCGGCAGCGCCCGCACCTGCCACATGACGATGATCATGGCCAATCTGCCGAGCAACCACATCGGCAAAATGACCGAGGTTTTGATCTAACTGCTTGACCATTTCAGGGTTTGCACCTTTCTGTGGCCCAAATATATTTGAGGCACCATTTGGCCCACACAGCGGATTGTTGACATCTGATGCAATGATTATTTCAGTATCTGCTAAACGTGAATCAAGTTCGGATAAATCCATTGATTTGACCAGATCTAAGTTTCCACCACAGACCTGAATTGACTCACCCGCATGATTTAGAAACCGTACACCCAGTGCTTGCAGCATGCCCACACCCGCATCATTGGTGACACTGCCACCGAGCCCAATGATGATTTTTTTCACACTCAAATCCAATGCCTGTTTGATCATTTCTCCTGTGCCATAAGTTGAAGTGAGCATCGGATTACGCTTTTCTGCTGCAAGCAAATGTATGCCATTGGCTTTGGCCATTTCAATCACGGCAGTCTGGCCTGCATCAACCATCCCCCAATAGGTCTGGATACGTTGCTCAGATAATGGCCCGGTCACGTCACATGCAATACTTTGCCCCTTTAAACTTGAAATCAGTGCATCGACCGTGCCTTCACCACCATCAGCCATTGGCACATGAATAATGTGGGCATCCGGAATGACGTTCTGAATACCGCGTTGCATGACCTGAGAAGCCTGTGCAGCAGACATACTTTCTTTAAACGAGTCGGGAGCAAGCACAAAGGTGAGCGGCATGGTGTGATCTTTTATCCACAAATGAAGTCTAAATTGTGGATAAATCCAGCACTATCCACAAGTCTTTATTTCCAGCCCAGTTCAATTGCAGTTATCTCATTAATCAAAGTTTGATTTAAAGATTCTGGCATTTTACTGGTGGTTTGAGACACCGGGATATATCCTGCCATCAGCTCCGCTTTGGCCTGCGGAAATAAGGGTTGTTGATCTGGAAATGCATAACCCAGTGGATAAATCGGTTGGCCTGTGGCCAAATCATATTTATCTGAAGCACCAAAGGCATGCAGCAACTCATGAACCAAGACAATTTTATTCTGTTCAGTCTGTTGCTTGGATGCAAATAGATTTACCGAACCAATTCGGCCTTTTTGCAAGGCAGTTGAATGTTTCAATTGCTTGGTCTGCACAGGATCATAGTAATTTAAAAATAAAGTCACATTGGCTGAAGGATCTGAACTCTGTCGTTGTTTCCAAGCATAGAACCGGAATTTTAAACTCCATAAAACTGTATCGATGAGCGAGGCTTGCTCAGGGACTTTGGGTGGTAGAACTTGAAGCTCACGGCCTAAATTAAAATAAAAATAAGTCGGCTTTCCGCGATACTGCTGAGCTGCTTTTTCCAGATATTCCCTTGCTCCATTCAAGTCCTGCCTCGACAGTTGCTGGATATATTGCTGTGTGGTCGGTAATCCATCGGCATTAATCGGATGCAGCAAAACAATAATTGGCTTTGACCAGTTCTGGTTTTGATCACGATAGGCATTGACTGCGACAATCAATAAGATGATTAATAAAATCAGAATCCGAATCTTTTTCCACATGGCCCCAAATCAACCTTGATTATTGTTTTTAAAATGAAGATACATCATAAATAAAAAATGCCGACTTTCGTCAGCATTTTTTTGAATCTTAGAGTTTAGGCTTCAACCCATTTTCCGTCCTGATAAACCAGAGACCATTTGGTTTGCTTGCCTTCTGCAGTTTCCGAACCAATATATTGTGACTGGTTCTTACGGCTAAATTTTACCAGAGTTGGATTCCCTTCCGGGTCCACATCAGGTGCCTGCAAGATAAACTGATACTTTGGATCAAGCTGGTCGGCAACAGAACGAATCTCGGCCACTTTCGGTGCACGGGTTTCACGCACTTTCGGGAACTTGCTTGCCGCCAGGAATAAACCGGCTGCACCGTCACGCAGTACAAAGAAATCGTCATGCTTGGCAGAACGTAAATGCTCCATCTTGATCGGATCCACACGTGGAGGTGCAGGCTGACCGCTCTTTAAGACTTTACGGGTATTGTCACAGCTGGTACAGGCAAAATACGGACCAAAACGACCCGTCTTCAGCTGCATTTCACCATCACACTTGTCGCATGGGATACTCGGGCCATCATAGCCTTTAATTTTGAACTCACCTTCTTCAAGTTCAAAACCACTACAGTCCGGGTTATTCCCACAGATATGCAGTTTACGGCCGCCATCAATCACATAGCTGTCCATGGCAGTTTCACAGATCGGACAACGCTTCTTCGACATCAGGTCAGCAGTTTCCGCAGCCTCATCATCAGACAATGCAGCCAGAGACTCAACTGGTGTCAGGTTCAAGGTTCCCTTACAACGCTCTTTCGGCGGCAAGTTATAGCCTGAACAACCCAAGAATACACCTGTGGTTCCGGTACGGATCTGCATCGGACGGTCACATTCTTTACAGTGTACCGCATCCACTTCTACAGGCTGATTGCGGCGCATACCGTTCTCACCCTGCGCCGTAGTCAAACGTTGCTTAAAATCGCCATAGAAGCTGTCTAATAACTCTTTCCAGTTACGCTCACCATCTGCTACTTTATCCAGCTGACCTTCCAGATCTGCGGTAAAGGCATAGTTCATCAGATTACTAAAGTTTTCATCCAGACGATCGGTGACGATCTCACCCATCTTCTCGGCATAGAGACGACGGTTATCCAGTTTCACATAACCACGATCCTGAATGGTCGAGATGATTGCAGCATAGGTCGATGGACGGCCAATGCCTTTTTTCTCCAGTTCTTTGACCAGTGAGGCTTCGGTAAAACGTGCCGGTGGCTTGGTGAAATGTTGAGATGGATCAAGTTTCTCAAGTTTAAGCACTTCACCGACTTTGACCGCAGGCAATAAAATATCGTCATCGGCTTTATTGGCACCACGCACGCGAGTAAAGCCATCAAAGACCAAGGTACGGCCTTTAGCTTTCAGTTCCACGCCATTGGCATCCACTAAAATGGTAGAAGACAAATATTCTGCCGGAGTCATCTGACAGGCAACAAACTGGCGCCAGATCAAGTCATACAGACGCTGTGCATCACGCTCAACACCCACCAGACTATCGCCTTTTAAGCCAACCATAGATGGGCGAATTGCTTCATGCGCTTCTTGCGCACCGGCTTTATTGCCGTAACGATTCGGCTTGGCAGGTAAATACTTCTCGCCAAATTCGGATTCGATATGGCCACGCACCATATTCACCGCATCATCACTCAAGAATGTCGAGTCGGTACGCATATAGGTAATGAAACCGGCTTCATACAGGCGCTGCGCCAACATCATGGTTTTCTTCACAGAAAAACCGAGACGGGTACTGGCTGCCTGTTGTAGCGTTGACGTGATATACGGTGCACTTGGATTAACCTTGGTTGGCTTATCTTCACGTGCAGAAACCGTATAATCCGCATCTTTGATCAGGTTTAATAAGGCATCAGTTTCGGCTTTGTTGCGCAGCCTGAGCGTCTTGCCATTTTGCTTGACTGCTTCGAGACGAATATCATCTTTTTTCGATTTGGTATCGGCAAACACCTGCCAGTATTCTTCAGGAATGAAGGCACGAATTTCACGTTCACGCTCGACCACTAGCTTCACCGCAACCGACTGTACACGACCGGCTGACAGACCACGCGCAATCTTTTCCCAAAGCAATGGCGAAATCATAAAGCCCACGACACGATCCAGGAAACGGCGTGCCTGCTGCGCATTGACTTTATTGGTATCCAGACGTGACGGATGCTTAAAGGCATCCTGAATCGCATTTTTGGTAATTTCATTAAAGACCACACGCTGATAACGCGAATCATCACCGCCGATGACTTCTTTTAAATGCCAGGCAATCGCCTCTCCTTCCCTGTCCATATCCGTTGCCAGATAGACTTCATCGACTTGCGATGCCAGTTTTTTCAGTTCGGCAACCACATGTTCTTTGCCAGGAAGGACTTCGTATTTGGCTTTCCAGTCATGTTCCGGATCGACACCCATGCGGTTAATCAACGCATTCTGTGATTTTTCAGCTTTTTCTGCATCCGTCAGTTTGGTACGTGTCGCTGGTTTTTTCTCTGTCGATTTTGCAGAACCGCCAGTCGGTAAGTCACGCACATGACCCACCGATGATTTTACGATGTAGTTCGGACCAAGGTACTTATTGATTGTTTTCGCTTTTGCAGGCGACTCCACAATCACTAGGGCACGCTTGCTTCCAGCGTCGGGAGACTTCGCTGTGCTGCTTTTTGATGTGGACCGAGGAGCGTTCGCCATAATTAACCGTTAATCCTGTTTATTTCTAAATTAAAGTTCAGCCAAAGCGTGTAACAGTGCTTTGATGTCGTCGAGTTGGGTCGCTCTTAAATCAGCTTCTTCATCCCAGTACATGCCGACACAGTTGGCCTGCATATCAATAGCATAAATGCCTTTTAATGCAATGGGAAAATCTTTAAATTTCTCATCACCCTGCACGATTTCGAGTTTATTATCGACAACACGGGCGCGCATCAAGGGCAAACGCGCATCTGGCATCAGCACACTGTAGTACGCGACCATACTGGCACGACTTTCAGTCGCCTTCGGGATTTTGGTCCAGTCCGGTGCCACCACCAGACGTGGATGCAAACCCATTTTACGGGCTTTGTCACGCATCAGGCCCAAGGCTTTTTCTCGGGGGCTCACGCGCAACCCGAAAATCGACCCTATGACGAAAATGATGATGACCACCGTCACCCAGATTCCAGTGTTTTCCATAGTTCAACCTTTATGTTCTATTATTAGAGTTGCATAAGCACAATATAAAACGCAAGTTTGCACGATAAAATTAATTCAGGAACATTTCATGACTATATAAAATTTCGTGACCATTCCAGTAAATATAACCTTTCTCGATCAACTCCTTCAGCAGCAAGCGGATGTCCGATTTTGGAAATAACTGTTCCAGTAAATCACGCAGCTCATAAATGTCTTTGGGTTTATCGCCCTGCAATTCACGCAGTTTACGCGCCACTTCCAGTTGTACCGGATCGATCCGGCCAAAGTTCTTGAACAGGTCTTGCTGTGCCGACTGGATTGGTGACTTGAGTATTTCAGATTCAACTGGAGCTTCTTCTGCCTTCAGTTGGGAAATGACCTGATCCAGTTTTGGATTTTCAACCGGGCTTTGTTCATCCAGATTGAGTTGCAGCCATTGTTTCAAAACTTTTTTGCGGAAGCTGATTTGCTCATCATAGCGTTTGACGATTTTCAGGTTAATCAACATGCCGACCACATGCTGAGCTTTTACCGGCATCACTTGCAGAATATTCGCCACTGAGTTTTTTAGGGTTTCCACCGTATTCGGTTTGCCGCTCATTTTCCCTAACGCATCACAGTATTTTTTCACCAGTTGCAAGGCAGGTTTGTTCTTGATGGTATCCAGACTCGGAAGATGATTTTTAGGTTGATCGGTTGGAATGTTTGTCTCATCAGGCTGAATCTGAATTAGGTGACACGGAATATCAGAAGCTTGCAGCATCTGCTGCAACATCTCGCAGCTGTCCATCGCCGAGATCAATTCAACCTCGGTTTCCGGCTCCAGTAGCGCCATAAGCTGACCGACAATGACCGCATATTCATATTCTTTTTGTGGCGATTCAGGCGTGTCCAGTACCACCACCTGACCACTGCTAATCCAGCCGGCAAGCTCGGTTAAATCCTCTAAGGAGAATTCAAATTTTCCAGCACAGCTAAACAGATATAAAGTCGAATAATGCGCCACAATCTCACGCATTAACTTGGCTGTGGGGAAATTATTTTCGAGGTCGAGTAGAACAACTTTTGGGTGCATGGGACGCAATTCCGGAATGTACCTAAGAGCCGGTATTAGAGTAGGAAGTGAGTGAAAGGTCAAATAATTTTACGACTGAATGGGTGCAGGCCTGTTTCGGCAGAGGGCCAAACTGCATTTTATGAAATGCCTGCAAGAAATCTGTTTACGAGCGCGAATGTTTGTTTTCAGCAGAAAAACTCTTTTAAACTTGATGATCGCGCTGCGCTTTATTACTTTTATATGCGGATTTAATGCAATTTAAAAGCCAATTCAAAAAAATAATATTTCTCTTTTTAACATCTTATCGATTGGCTCATTTTTATTTTTCAATAAAAAACCCTTAGATCAGCTAAGGGTTGTTGTTGATTAAATCATTGGTTGCAAATTAATAATGCGGTGGGCGATCTGCAACCGGATCAAATTCTGCAATGCCTTCAGACAGATCTGAAGACTCAACACGTTGATATAACAGCGTCATTTGCTTTTTCAGATCAGCAATTTCCAGGGTCTGTTTGGCCACCTGATCATTCAACTGTTCAACTAAATCGTCTAAAAATGCAATTCGCACTTGCAAATCTTCAATGGGTGCGGAAAATGACGCCTGATCATTTAGATTTTGTTGTTTAGTCATTTAAAGTCCTCATTGGGGATTTCAGGAAACATTATGGCCTATATTACCCTTAGGGATGTCCAACTTGCGTTTGGTGGACCCGCCCTGCTCGACGGCGCGAATTTTAACTTGGAACGCGGCGAACGAGTGTGTTTGATTGGCCGTAATGGTGAGGGTAAGTCTACCTTACTTAAGCTGATTGAAGGAAGTTTACTGCCTGACAACGGCGAAGTTTCATTACAAAACGGCATTACTATTTCCATGCTGGCGCAAGATGTACCGATGGATTCAGGTAAAGTGGCTGATATCGTGGCAGATGGCGCTGGTGAAGCGTCAGAAGTTCTGCGTGCTTATCATGCTGCCAGTGAAGCTTGTGTACTGGGTGACATGGACGCCTGTGATCGTATGGGCAACCTGCAACACAAAATGGATCAGCTGGATGGCTGGGCGCTGGAAACCAAAGTCAATTCGATTTTAAGCAAAATGGGCCTGGACCCGGATGCAGATCTTGCCGATTTGTCCGGTGGTCGTAAACGTCGTGTCTTGCTGGCACGTGCTTTACTTACCCAGCCTGATGTGCTGTTACTCGACGAACCGACGAACCATTTAGACGTTGAAAGTATCGAATGGCTGGAAAAATTCCTGCTCGATCAGAACAATTTGACCCTGCTGTTCATTTCGCATGACCGTGCCTTTGTCGACAGCATCGCCACCCGTATTGTCGAGCTGGATCGTGGTCAGCTGCGCAGTTATGAAGGTAACTATTCACGTTATCTAGACATGAAAGCCCAGCAAATGGAAGCTGAAGAAAAGCAAAATGCGCTCTTCGATAAAAAGCTGGCTGAAGAAGAAGTCTGGATCCGTCAAGGCATTAAAGCCCGTCGTACCCGTAACGAAGGCCGTGTCCGCGCTCTGAAAGCATTGCGTGAAGAATCTAAAGCACGTCGTTCACAGCAAGGTAAAGTGACGATGGCGACTCAGGATGCCAACCGTTCCGGTAAACTGGTGTTTGAAATCGAGAACCTGAGTGTGAAATTCGGTGACAATGCACCGATCATCAATAATTTTTCTGCACTGGTCCTCCGTGGCGACCGTATCGGTCTGGTCGGTGATAACGGTGTCGGTAAAACTACGCTGATTAAAGCCATTCTGGGCGAGCTAGAACATGGCGGTACGGTGAAGACCGGTACGCAGTTAGAAGTGGCCTATTTTGACCAGCTCCGTAATGCACTGGATCTGGAAAAATCTGTTAAAGATAACGTTTCCGAAGGTTCTGACCACGTCGATGTGAATGGCAACCGCCGTCATATCTATAGCTATTTACAAGATTTCCTGTTCTCGCCGGAGCGTGCACGTACCCCAGTCAAAGCTTTGTCGGGTGGTGAACGCAATCGTATCCTGCTAGCGAAACTGTTGCTGAAACCATCGAACCTGATTGTGATGGATGAGCCAACCAACGACCTGGACATGGTGACTTTAGAGTTACTGGAAGAAATGCTGGGCGGCTACAAAGGCACTCTGCTGTTGATCTCGCATGACCGGGCCTTTATGGACAACGTGGTGACATCCACTTGGGTCTTTGATGGTAAGGGCAATATCGACGAATATGTCGGTGGTTATCAGGATTATCTAGAACAGCGTCCGGATCAAACCGTGGTTGATCAAAAAAGTGCTGTGAAAAAAGCCATGGCCAAAGCAGAAGCCGAGACTGCGCCGGTCGCTGCCAAAAAAGTTAAGCTTAGCTACAAGGACCAGCGCGCACTCGACCAACTTCCTGCTGAGATGGAAGCGCTGGAAAAAGAGCAGGCCGAGATCAATGCACAACTGGCTGATGGTTCTTTATTTGTGACTGATTCTGATAAAGCACTGAAACTTTCTAACCGTTTATCTGAAATTGATGAGCTGTTACTGGAAAAATTAGAGCGCTGGGAAGAGCTGGACAATCTAAGTAACGGCTAAATATTCCCCGAGCTTTTACTCAAGCATCTGTATTCGTACAGATGCTTTTTTATTTCAATAATCTTCTCTGTTAGACTGCACTTAATCTTTTGGCCCTATATTGTTTTATGAGTACTCAGCCTGCATATCAACCCGGTAAATTTCAATGGTCATTCCTGTTACCTCAATACTGGGGCAAATGGCTGGGCATTATTTTCCTGATGATTCTGGCGATCTTACCTTGGGCCATTCAGCATCGTCTGGCGTCCCTGCTGGGCCACCTTTCTTTTAAATACTTGAAATCACGCCGTGAAACCACGCTGCGTAATCTGGAAGTCTGCTTTCCCGAATGGTCTGAAAAGCAGGTACAGGACAATGCCCGTCAGGTATTTATCGATCAAATGCTGGGGGTGTTTGAGACGCTGAATGCCTGGTACAGTCCGAAATGGTTTCAGGGCCGCGTCAGTATTGAAGGCTTGGAACATATTCAGAAGGCACAAGCCGCAGGCCAAGGCATGCTGTTATTAGGCACGCATTCAACTTTGCTCGATGCGGGTGGTTATCTTTGCGCACAATATTTTGAACCGGATGTGGTCTATCGTCCGCAGAATAATCCACTTTTGGACATGCTGATTTACCGTTGTCGCGCCACAATTTATGCCAATCAGATTGACCATGATGATATGCGCGGTCTGGTACGTAACCTGAAAAATGGCCATGCGATCTGGTACAGTCCGGATCAGGATTATGGTTTAAAACAAGGCGTGATGGCACCTTTTTTTGGCGTGCCTGCGGCGACTGTAACCGCACATCGCCGTTTACTGAAAATGACCAAAGCGGCTGCAATTCCTTTATATTTCTACCGTCATGGCGATATTAACAATCCGCGCTACCATGTGCTCATTGAACCGGCACTGGAAAACTTCCCTAGTGAGAATGAAGTTGAAGATGCCACTCGCGTGAACCGGGTGATTGAGCAGCAGTTGCGCATCGCACCGACCCAATATATGTGGTTCCACCGCCGTTTTAAGACTCGCCCTGAAGGTTATAAATCAATTTACTAAATCGATTTGATCACGGAATTTGAAGGGCTATAGCTTAAAATCATGTTTAAGTAATTGAAATAATTTAACCCGAGCTCTACATCCTGTAAAACTCGGGTTAATGAGGTTGTGCTTTCACATATTATAATTCGTTCTGCTTGTTTGTGATTTCCCTTTCAGCATCATATCCATGATGTTTTCATTCAGCTTCGTCTTCCTTATGAGAATATCCTTTCTCGACTCCCTGTGCTGATAAACCTAGAATACACAGATTCCCCACCCCTGCCCATTCGCAAGAAGCGTAAACTGTTGTAAGCAATATCGTACACTTTTCTTCTAAAAACCTATGAGATTTTGCCCCCTTCTTTATAAGCCAGGGCAACTTCATCAGTGACTATTTTTTCCTCTTTCTCTGCTTTCTGAATGCCCTCTTCAATGGCTTTTTGTGCTTCCTGCTCATCTTTATCAGTTTGTTCTAATTCTTCCTGAATATGCTCGAATACCCGACCGGTTTGTAAAACCAGAAAGACCGGAAAATGGTCAGAACCTACATGCGGTAAACGCTCCATGTGTACCAAGGCAAAATCGGTACTATGAAAGACGTGATCCAGCGACCAGCGGAAAAAAGGATAATCTGCGTGAAAAGTATTCACATAATGACGTCCTACCCGCGGATCCAGCAGCCCACTAATGCGTTGAAACAGGCGTGTGGTACGTGACCAGGCCACGTCATTCAGATCGCCCATGACGATACAGCTTTCATCCAGATCTTTAATCTGATCACCGACAATCAGCAGTTCAGCATCACGCAAGGTAGAATCCTTGGCCTCGGTCGGACTGGGTGGTTTGGGATGCAGACAGTAGAGCTGTACCGGTTGTCCTGAGCGTAAAATCACCGTGGTATGAATGGAGGGAATTTCATCACTCAGAATAAATTTAACCTCAGTTTCACTCAGTTCGAGCTTGCTATATAGATGCATGCCATACAGATTATCCAAAGGCACAGGCACGCGATAAGGATAATCAGCTTCAATCACCGAGAGTGCATTTTGCCAGTTTTGATCGGTTTCCAGAGTCAAAACCAGATCTGGCTGATGAATCTGGATCTGCTCGATCAGTAAATGATATTTGGTATTGGTAGTAAGTACATTGGAAACGACCAGGGAAATCTGACGTTGCGGATCCAGCTGATCCTGCTTGACCTGCTTGACCTGTTTTTTCCAGATAAAGGTATAGGGCAATACCATTTTCAACTGATAGGCCAAAGCTGCCATCAGACCGATAAAAAGCAGCTGATTCAACCAGTTCCAGGGATGATCAACTAGGAGAAAAAGAATAAAGGCGATAAAGCCCAATACCAGAATTTGTAATCGTGGAAAATCCGCACCCCGAATCCACCATTCATCGCGTGGTATCAGTGACCAGAAACTTAACCAAATGACAATGATTGCCAGAATTTGGATAACCCATATCATAAACTGCGCTCTTAATTAAGTTATTATTTTTTCTAAAAGAAAAATGACGTTATCAATTTTGTATGTATCATAAAGCAGATATTTCTCTCAAGAATATTGATGTTTTGATTGTGTAGCTCTTGCAGTTGGGTCCCTTTTTGGTACACTCGAATCCCTTTTGATTTTTTAACGCACCGAGGCAAAGTGACATGAAAGTAGGTCTGGTCGGTTGGCGCGGGATGGTCGGTTCCGTCCTTATGCAACGTATGGTTGAAGAGAATGATTTTGCTCATTTTGAGCCATTCTATTTCTCTACCAGTAATGCAGGCGGTGAAGCGCCGGCATTTGGCGGTAAGACCGCCCCAGCACTTATGGATGCATCAGACATTAACAGTCTGAAGCAAATGGATGTCATTATTACCTGTCAAGGTGGCGACTATACCTCTGAAGTTTTCCCGAAATTGAAAGCTGAAGGCTGGAATGGTTACTGGATTGATGCAGCATCAACCTTACGTATGGATGATGAAGCCATCATCGTACTTGATCCGGTCAACATGCATGTGATCAAAGATGGTTTGGTTAAAGGCACCAAGACTTTTGTCGGTGGTAACTGTACAGTTTCCTTGATGCTGATGGGCTTGGGCGGTCTATTCCAGAACAATCTGGTGGAATGGGCAACGTCAATGACCTATCAGGCCGCTTCAGGTGCAGGCGCGCAAAACATGCGTGAACTGATCAATGGTATGGGTTATTTATATAACAATACCAAAGAGTTGCTAGATGATCCGCGTTCTCCAATTCTGGATATCGACTCTAGAATTGCTGAATTACAACGTGGTGAAGGCTTCCCGTCTGCAAACTTTGGCGTTCCTTTGGCTGGTTCACTCATTCCTTATATCGACAAGCAACTGGAAAGCGGCCAGTCGAAAGAAGAATGGAAAGGTCAGGTTGAAACCAACAAGATTCTGGGCAACCAGCAGATCGTGCCAATTGATGGTCACTGCGTGCGTATTGGTGCCATGCGTTGTCACTCTCAGGCATTAACCCTGAAATTGAAAAAAGATGTACCTTTGGATGAAATCGAAGACATCATTGCACGTGCCAATGACTGGTCTAAAGTGGTTCCAAATACTCGTGAAGCATCCATGACTGATCTGACGCCTGTTGCTGTAACAGGTACTTTAAGCGTTCCAGTCGGCCGTCTGCGCAAGCTGAATATGGGTAAAGAATATCTGGGTGCGTTCACTGTAGGTGACCAGTTGCTTTGGGGTGCGGCCGAGCCGTTACGCCGTATGCTGCGTATTCTGATTGATTATAAAAATGCCTAATATCCTTTGGATATAAAGCCAAAAGCCGATCTTTATTGATCGGCTTTTTTATGTAACTATTGCGTAAGTATTTTACAAAAAACAAACATCCCGTTAATCTATAATTTTCGCTATGCGATAATGACTGAGCTCACGATTAAGATGACTGTATATAACAAATTAAAGCTTGCCATTTTAGCCATTGTCGCTTCACAAAACATTTATGCGATTAATGTAGATCCGGTTCAGATTCAGTCTGCCCCTGGGGAATTACTCTATGCAGAAATGACTTTTCGGCAGTCTAATATCAATTTGCCGATTGAAGTCAGTCTGGCTTCACCTGAAGATTTAATGTCAATTGGTGCATCGCATCAGCCGCCTGGTCATCTAAACTTTTTTACTCGGCGTAGCAATAATGGCACCGGGGTCATTACTATTACTTCTTCTCGGCCAATGACAGAGCGCGAGCTGAATATTATTGTCAAAATCAAGGAAGGCAATGCCGCACGGCTGCAACATATTCGTACGCCCTTACAAGCTAAAACCGATTTATTAAAAGCCAGTCTCAAACAGAATGAACGCCCGCTTGCACCAGTTGTCGTCGTCAGTGAAAAAGATATTGCACTCAACTTACCCGTAAGTAGTCATTACAGTACAACAGCTTCCACAGCCTTAAATAAGCCACCGGCTCTAGAAAAGCCGTTGGCATTGCAACGTACAGCACCACCAACATTATCGAACACTTCTATTCCTAAAACTGCATTTGTGCCAGCTGTAATGACATCAAGTCCAGCGATTCAGGCTCAAGCGATTGCGCCTGTACTGAAAAGCGAGGCTGTAACTGCACCCGATACTCAAGCCCCAGATAAAACTGCAGCGGCGCTTTCAGATTCAGTAAAGACCTCACAAGCAACTCTTGCATCGCCTGCTCCTGCAGCAGCTTCGACTACAAACAAACCAGCTAGTACGATGCCAGCAAATCAAAGCGCATCAGCACCAAATAAAGCAGATGTGCAGAAAGCTGTAAAGTCCCATTCTGATCATCAAACTGCCTCTAGTGATCCATTGGTGAAGAAGTTTGCTGAGGAGCAAGCCAGAAAATCAACTGGATCAGCCAATCCGGTGAAAACTCCGGCTCCAGTGACTGCAAAAGCTCAACCAGTCAAAGTAGCTTCAAATCAAACTTCACCTACTTATGTCGTTCAATCCAATGAGTCACTGTGGGGGATTGCTTCACGAATT
Organism: Acinetobacter lwoffii; assembly: GCA_963516025.1. Lineage (GTDB taxonomy): Bacteria > Pseudomonadota > Gammaproteobacteria > Pseudomonadales > Moraxellaceae > Acinetobacter > Acinetobacter lwoffii_R. The sequence goes on along the minus strand of CAUPZU010000008.1, from coordinate 48,722 downwards.
GCCGAACAGCAGCAGCGCCCGGTCAACGAAGTCATGCAGCAAATCAAAAAAGACAATGAGCATGCCTTTATCGGAGGAAATGCCGATCGTCTACGCAAGGGTGCTGCATTGAACTTAAATACGACTCATCCTGCACCTGCGCCCATTAAAGTCACTGCAGCAAAGCAAACCGAGCTACCGTCTAAGCCTGCTGGCAAAACAAAATACCGTTTGAATCAGGCAGAAATGAGCCTGGTGGCTGAGAACCAGCACGATTCTGGGCAAGTTTCTGCAAACCAGAACACAGAACGCAATCAAACATCAAAGGAATTGTCATTAAAAGTTATGACAGCCCGAGAAAAAACCGTTAAATTACAGAGAAACGTAACTGAATTAGAATTGGCACTCAATCAGAAGGATCACAGAATTCAGTTATTAAATGCGCGTCTGGCCCAGCTACAACAACAGCTCAAAGCCCAACAAGCAGATAAGAAGCCAATTAATTAAAAAGTTACACATGACGATTTATTGGGATAGGCGAACTTAAACTACTCTATCCCCAAGGGGTAAAACATGCTGATTTATGTGATTCCGTTAGTGATATTGATCATCGTATTAATTGTCTTTAAAAAACGACAAGATGCTCAAGAATCAGATAAAGCAAAAACTAAAACGGTAAAAGCGAAAAAAACTGGTTCTGCGTCAAAAGCTGCTCCACAAAGAACCAAGGTAGTGGAGCCAGTCGGGCTCACAAAAAAATCAGCAACACCATTATCGGCAGAAACATGCAAGAAAATTGAAGGCCTAATTCAGGAACGTAATTTTTTTGCGGCCGAAGCACAGATTAACCAGGCACTGAATCGGGATAATTCCCAGCATGAACTCTATCTGCTGTTATTGGATATTCATATCTTACAGCAAGATGATTTTGCGATTACCCAACTGATTAATCATATTCGTGCTCTGAAAATCGATGAAATTCTCTCTCAGGCTGAAGAAAAAAGAAGCGCCTATGAAAGAGAAAAATCAGTTAAACCAGATCCAGTTTCTAAGTCTGTTGTTCCCGCATCGAATACAAGTGATTTTGATGAATTGAGTCTTACATCACTTCCTGTGGATACAAAAGCTGGTTTAGCATTCGAGCAACTACAACAAGAAAGTGCGCCAGTTAAAGAAGAACCAGCACCTCTTGAATTTAATTTTAAGCCGAGTGCTGCACCTGCCTCAACCAGCGCAACAAAGACTGAGCCTGAACAAGACAACAGTTTTGACTTTAATCCAAAGAGCAGCTTTTCTCAGAGTGTGCCGACTGAATCAGCACCATCAGTGGTTAATGAAGTTCAGTTTGACTTTGAATCTTTTAAAGTAGAGTCAACAACGTCAGAAATTTCTTCTGTAGCTTCTGATCGTCTAGAAACAGATTCTGGAAATAAAACGAATCTTAATCAGATTCCTGATCTTGATCTCAATTTAAGCACTAATAATGAACAGTTACCAGCTAGCGATGAAGAAATCAAGCCTCTAGATTTTTCATTCTCACTTGACACACCTGTACCAGCAGCTGAAAAAACTGCGGTGCCAGCGACTGAGTTTGATCTGTCTAGCTTGACAGCTGCAGCACCTGTGGCAGAATCAGCGCCACAAACCAATCTATCAGGCATGGATTTCAAATTAGATCATTTGGAAACCACGCCAGAAGCGCCTGCTGCAACAGTGATGAGTTTCGATCTCCCTGCTACGCCAGCTCAGGCAGCCGTAGACCAGCATGATCCACTCGTACAATCTTTCCCCGAATTACTGGATGTTAATGAAGCAAGTCTCAATCTTGATCTTGCCCAGCAATATATTCAACTCGGTGCCTACGCCGCTGCCCGTGAAATCATTGCCGAGCGAGAAGCTGAATATACTCCTGAACAACAGCAACGCGCAGAGCAATTACTGAATCAAATCGCATCTTGATGCATTTCGATTTACACTAAAGCAGTCAATAATTGGCTGCTTTTTTTATGATAAAAAATATTGCATTAATTTATATGGGTGGCACATTCGGCTGCGTGGGGGATCCTCTCGTACCGATGCCTGCTGATTTATTTATTCCAAAGCTCGAACAGATACTTGCAGAGCAGTATTTTATCGAATATCACCATGCACCCACCATTAAGGACAGTAGTGCCTGCACAGCAACCGACTGGTTGCAACTGGTACAGTTTATTCAGCAATTGCAATCGCGGCAGATCCAGCATTTTGTGATTATTCACGGTACAGATACGCTGAGTTATGCCAGTGCAGTACTGGCACATTTTATTGGAAACTCGGCGCATGTGGTACTGACCGGTAGCCAATATCCGCTGCTGAATGCTCAAGGCAATGAACAGCGTGAATTTAGTGATGCCCTAGATAACCTGAAATTTGCACTAGATTCCGTCAGCGAATGTAGCGCTGGGGTCTATCTGGCATTCCATCATCAGCTGCTACATGCGCAAACTGCACTGAAACAGCATACTACTGAGTTAAATGCCTTTTCCGGTCTTGAGGCCAATATTGCAATCCAAACCAGTCAAGCGTGTTATCAGATCAAAGCTGAAGATATTACGAAAGCGACTGAATTCAACTGCATGAGCATCATGATGCAGCCAGTTGATCTGACCCAGCAGCTGAATAACCTGAACAACCTATTGGCTCGACCACCACATTTTTTATTTCTGCAAGGTTTTGGCACTGGCAACCTGGCGGTCAATGACGCCATGATTGCACTCATTGATCAACTCTATGAGCAGGGCTGTATTTCCGTCTTGACCACCCAAGTGCCTTTTGGTGCGACGGATCAGCGCTATGCTATTGCCGAATGGGTCAATCATTGCAAAATTTTGCTGAATGAAAGTTATGGACATGCGGATCTGTATGCAAAAGCCCTAAAAATGTATTTACAATACGACACTGTAGAGCAATGGCATCGTCATTGGTACGATCAATAAGGTTTTGAGGTCATTATGCAACGTTTTGCGGTGGGAATTGAGTTTTGTGGGATGCATTATCGGGGATGGCAGACTCAACAGCCGGGAGTTGCAAGCGTACAGGAAACCATTGAGAAGGTTCTGAGCAAAGTTGCCGATCAACCGATCCTCTTGCATGGTGCCGGCCGCACGGATGCCGGGGTACATGCGACCAACATGGTGGCACATTTTGATACTGATGCCGTGCGTTCTGAACGTGGCTGGCTGATGGGCTGCAATAGCCAACTCCCTAAAGACATCTCGATCCAGTGGATCAAAGAAATGGATCACAGCTTCCATGCCCGTTTTAAGGCACAGGCGCGCCGCTATCGCTATGTGGTCTACAACCACCCTGTACGCCCGGCATTGCTGCATAAACAGGTCACCCATGTCTATGCACCGCTTGATGTTGAACAGATGATATACGCCGCGAAAAAGTTTGAAGGCACGCATAACTTTGAAAGCTTCCGCGCCGCAGCCTGTCAGTCCAATCAGCCCGTTCGTCATGTCAGCCATTGCCGCCTGATTCAGCATGGTCAGTATCTGGTACTGGATATTCAGGCCGATGGCTTTCTGCACCATATGGTGCGCAATATCATGGGATGTTTATTGGAAATTGGTCAGGGCATGTATGCTGCCGATCATATTGATAATATTTTCGCGGCAGAAGACCGTAAAGCTGCTGGTGTGACTGCGCCAGCAGATGGTTTGTATTTTATTCATGCTGATTATCCGGCGCAGTTTGAATTACCTGAATTACCCTTAGGTCCGCACTGGCTGAATATGCCGGAATAGTTTTTAAATTTTTTAGAATATTTACCTCCCCTAACCCCTCCTAAAAGGAGGGGAATTCCTCCCTTTTTTAAAGAGAGGTTAGGAGGGATTTTTAACGCTGCTTCCGCTTCCGATATTCCACTGGCGTTTCATTGGTCCAGCGTTTAAAGGCACGATAGAAGGTACTTGGCTCGGAAAAACCGGTCAGATAGACAATCCGCTCGACGCTCTCATTGGTACTCGCCAGCAAACGCTTGGCCAGACGACAGCGATAATCCGAGAGAATCTGCTGAAAGCTGGTATGTGCCTCACTCAGTTGTGTTCTCAAACGGCGTGGCGTGATGTTCAGCTGGGCTGCCACAGTTTCTAGCGTGGTTTCGCCACTCTCCAAAGTAGAGCCGATTGCACGACGTACTTCACCGACCAGATCATATCTTGCCAGTTCCTGTAGCTTTTCAATGGCCAGTTGCTCATGCAGCTGCAACAGCTCAGGTTCAGCCTGCCACAGCGGATATTCCAGGATAGTCGGATCGAAATACAAACGAGTTTCTTTCTGACCTAGACTGACCGGACACTCATAAACCCGGAAGTATTCATCATCAGGTGCCCCTTTATAAAAATTAAAATCGATATAAATCGGCTCAAAACGCCCTTCGGTAATAAATTTAAAGAAACGCAGTACACCTGACATAGCACATTCAGTAAAATGACGATTGACCAGACTCTCAGCAAAAGGCTGTTCACCATTGGTTAAATAGCAGCGATCATCTTCAATCACTAATTTGGCAGCAAAGGCATCGCTGATCAGTCGCTGATAAGCCAAAGCACGTTTCAGTCCCTCACCAAAATTTTCAGATGAAACAAACAGGTGTTCAATGACCTGACCACGATAAAGTGGCAGGTGCTCACCCAGATGCAATCCAATGTCCGGGTCCTTGCTGACTTCCTCTGCCGCCACCCAAAAGGCATATTGGGCACTCAGCGGGGTACGGTCATTGGCTTCCACCTGATTTAAAGCCACTCCTGCTTTGGTCAAAAGTTCTTCTGTTGGCAACCCCGCACGACGAATCGCCTGATAGCCTAAACGCAATACGACTGATGCATCCGTTAGCTGACTCACTCAAAAGCCTTCCTTGTATGTACTTCATTTATACTTAAAAAGATTAATTTTAGATTAACTGTGATTGACCAAACTGACAACAGAAACAGGTGTCTTTTTAGTTAAAAAAATTATCGTGACAGTTCGCCTATTTTACTGGCAGATGATCAGTCTAACGCCCGTTTCGTCTTGTATTTTGCAAAAAAATTGACTATAATTTGCGCCTTTCCAATTTATTCATTCAGGTAGGCTATGGCCAATAAAGAGGAACTCATCGAGTTCGAAGGCGTTGTCACCGAGACGCTTCCTAATACTATGTTCCGTGTACGTTTAGAGAACGGTCACGAAGTGATTGCCCACATCTCTGGTAAAATGCGTAAACACTATATCCGTATTTTAACTGGCGACAGTGTGAAGGTTGAAATGACACCTTATGATTTGACTAAAGGTCGTATCACATATCGTGCACGCTAAGTTTTAGCGCAAGCAAAAGCCACTTTTAGTGGCTTTTTTATTACTTGAATTATTTATCAATCAATAAAATAATTTGACACAGCCTTATAAATTCACGACTATTCATTGAATTAAAAATAACATGTATAAAAACAATGAATATGAAATGCTTATCCCTACTTTCCAGCTTGTTTGTCGTTGCATGCGCTACCGGCGGCAATCAGCATCTGCATCAGTCTCTACAACCTTATGTAGGTCAAACTGCCGCACAGGTTCGTAGCCAGCTTGATCTTCGTGCCATTGGATTCAAGACCTCCTAGCAACCGATTCAAACCACAGAATTTCTCAGCTACACTATTTTTCGGGATATGAATATTCCAATGGGAACGCCGAATATTAGTCAGAGCATTCCGATCGGCGCACCAATGCCGATGCCCTCAAATGGTGGTTATAACATTAAGATGAAATGCCAAATCTGGTTTGACTTGAAAGATGAAATTGTTCAGGCGATTCGCTATACCGGTAGAGCTTGCTGAGCTGTACTCATCGAGTTCAAAGCCTGTATCGGATTAAATCACGGATCAACCTCACCACGCTAAACTTCTACCGTGTATCAAATCACAACAGTATTTTTGCATGGAATGCGCTTACACTCATTTTATTTGGTGTGAGGACAGCTCATGAAGTTCACACTGATTTTAGTATGCTGTACAGCATTCAGTTTGCTTAATGCATGCAGCACCACCTCATCAACAACTGCGCAGCGTGATGCCTATTTACAACAGTTCATTGGGCAAAGCAGCCAACTGATCGATCAAACTCTGGATCTAAAACGTTTAGGTTACCAGCAGATCAGTGAGCCTGAACGCAGCGCAAAACAATTAAGCTATGTGGTACAACGCCCCATTACCATTCCTTTGCCTGTAGCGCAGTTTCCTGCCACAGGGACAGGCACTGTACCGATTCCCGTGTCAGTAAGCCCTGCCGGCGGCTATGACGTCAAATTGCAATGTAAAATCACCTTCTTACTCAAAGATAATATTGCGACCGCGGTACGCACCACAGGCCGAACCTGTTAAGCGGTTTGGATTCGATATGCCCATCATAAAAAAACGCAGCTCAAGGCTGCGTTTTTTTGAATCGAAACAGGCTTAGCTCAATGCAGCAACGACTGCTTGACCCATTTCAACCGTACCGACTTTTTGCATGCCTTCAGACATGATATCCGCCGTACGCAAGCCTTGATCCAAGACTTGGCCTACTGCATCTTCAATGGCTTTAGCAGCGGCTTCTTCACGGAAGGTATAACGCAGCATCATCGCCACCGAAAGAATCGTTGCCAATGGATTTGCCAGGTTTTGACCGGCGATATCTGGTGCAGAACCATGACAAGGCTCATACATGCCTTTGCCATTTTCATCCAGAGATGCCGATGGCAACATGCCGATTGAACCGGTCAACATCGCAGCTTCATCAGACAGGATGTCACCGAACAGGTTAGAAGTTACAATCACATCAAACTGCTTTGGCGCACGCACTAATTGCATTGCGGCATTGTCGACATACATGTGAGATAAATTAATTTCAGGATATTCGGCTTCTTTCAGCGCAGTGACCGTCTGTTTCCACAGCTCAGTTACTTCAAGCACGTTGGCTTTATCCACTGAACACACTTTACCACCGCGCAAGTTGGCCATTTCAAAAGCGACTTTGGCGATACGCTTGATTTCAGACTCTGAATAAACATCAGTGTTATAGCCTTGTTTCTCGCCATTTTCCAGTTCACGAATACCGCGTGGCTGACCGAAGTAAATACCACCCGTTAATTCACGCACAATCAGAATATCCAGACCTGCGACGATTTCAGGTTTTAAGCTTGAAGCATCAGCCAGTTGCGGATAAAGAATCGCTGGGCGCAAGTTGGCAAACAGGTTCAGTTCACTACGCAATTTCAATAAACCACGTTCCGGACGGATTGAACGCTCAATGGTATCCCATTTTGGACCGCCCACGGCACCCAGTAAAATCGCATCGGCTTTTTTAGCCTGCTCAGACGTTACGTCTGGATACGGTGAACCATGCGCATCAATGGCTGCACCACCGAGTAAACCTTGCTCCCATGTCAAATCAAGATTAAATTTTTCATTTACACGAGTCAGCACCTGCTCTGCCGCTTTGACAATTTCAGGACCGATACCGTCACCAGCTAAAATCAAAATTTGTTTAGACATGAGATTTTCCGTTTAAAACGTCAGATTCAGACCTGACAGAGGTTAAATTTTCTTTTCTACAAACTCTGCAATCCCGGTGACTGCATTATAGGGTTTGCAAAAACGACGAATGGTTTTTTGCTCTTGTACCAGATCTACACAGAGCGGATCCGGTGCCGAAGCATTTAATAAACTGCTGCTACGCGCACTACGGTCACGGAACATTTTTAAGCTATAGCGGTTATTGGCCTGAAAACGATGGAATACATGTAAAGTTTCCGCTTTATCCTTACTGATCGGATAGAAACGCACGACCAGTTCATGCTGTCCTGCCGGCACGGATAAATAAATCGGGTTGGCCTGATTTAAATTTTTGGCCTGCAAGCGTACCAGTTTCTGCTTCAGCGCTTCATCACTGATGCGGCCATTGTCCGCATTGACAATGATGGTCTGGTTGAAGCGTTCGAACTGGCAATCCGGTGTCCCTGTACAATAAATCAGGGCATTGCTTTTGCTCTCAGTACTTTCTTTGGCATGTTTGAGTTTCATCGTGTCGATGCTTTGACATGCAGTCAACAGCACCGATACTGAACTTAAAGCAAGCCACTGTTTCCAATAATTCGCCATAATGTCTGTCTTACCCAATCAAAAAACTCAATAATCTTCCGATATTAGCAAGGGCATCGCAGTCATGCCATGACAATTTTTACTGATTTATCCATGAATTTCGGCAAATACCCAAGGACGCGATTGTTTGGTTTTTTCTTCATAGGCACGAATATCATCCGCCACCTGCAAAGTTAAGCCAATATCATCCAGACCATTTAACAGGCAATGCTTGCGAAATGGATCGACTTCAAACTTAAAGCTTTCACCCGTAGGGGTACGAACTTCTTGTGCCTGCAAGTCAATGGTCAGTTGATAACCTTCATCTTCCGCACATTCCTTAAATAACTGCTCAACAATATCTTCAGCCAAAATCACAGGCAACATACCGTTTTTAAAACAGTTATTAAAGAAAATATCAGCAAAGCTTGGCGCAATCACGGTACGGAAACCATATTCGCTCAAGGCCCACGGCGCATGTTCACGGCTAGAACCACAACCAAAGTTGGCACGTGAAATTAAAATAGATGCGCCCTGATAACGTGGCTGGTTCAAGACAAAGTCCGGATTGATCGGACGAACTGAATTGTCCTGACCTGGATAACCTTCATCCAGATAACGCAATTCATCAAACAAATTTTCACCGAAACCGGTACGTTTGATCGATTTCAAAAACTGTTTTGGAATAATTAAATCTGTATCGACATTGGCACGGTCTAAAGGTGCAACGATACCTTGTTCAACGGTATAAGCTTTCATGTCTGTGCTCCTACGTACCAATTAAAATGAACGGACATCAACAAAGTGACCTGCGATCGCAGCAGCGGCTGCCATGGCTGGACTCACCAGATGAGTACGACCGCCATTGCCCTGACGACCTTCAAAGTTACGGTTCGAAGTCGACGCACAATGCTCACCTGGTTGTAATTTGTCGGCATTCATCGCCAGACACATTGAACAGCCGGGTTCACGCCATTCGAAGCCCGCTTCGACAAATACCTTGTCCAGACCTTCCGCTTCTGCCTGAGCTTTGACCAATCCAGAACCAGGAACCACCATCGCCTGTTTGATTGAAGATGCGACCTTACGACCTTTAATCACTTCGGCTGCAGCGCGGATATCTTCAATACGCGAATTGGTACATGAACCGATAAATACACGATCTAACTGGATGTCTGCTAATGCCTGACCTGCATTTAAGCCCATATATTGATAAGCACGGTTCCAGTCATTGCGTTGTACATCATCTTTGGCTTGTTCTAAAGTCGGTACTGCTTGAGAGACCGGAATCACCATCTCAGGGGAAGTACCCCAAGACACTTGTGGCTCGATTTCTTCACCTTGCAATACAACAACCGTGTCAAAGTATGCGTCATCATCTGAATGTAAAGTATTCCAGTAAGCAACAGCCTGATCCCACTGATCTGCAGTCGGCGCATACGGACGGCCTTTAACATACTCAATGGTTTTTTCATCGACAGCCACCATGCCGACACGGGCACCGGCTTCAATCGCCATGTTGCACACAGTCATACGACCTTCGATAGACATGTCACGGAAGACCTGACCACCGAACTCAATCGCGTGACCGGTACCGCCTGCGGTACCAATCTTGCCGATAATGGCCAAAACCACATCTTTGGGTGTCACGCCCTGGCCTAATTTGCCATCAACGCGTACCAACATGTTTTTCATCTTCTTTTGAACCAGGCATTGGGTCGCCAATACATGTTCAACTTCGGATGTCCCGATACCATGCGCCAAGCAGCCAAAAGCACCATGGGTTGCTGTATGCGAATCACCACATACCACGGTCATGCCCGGTAAGGTCAAGCCCTGCTCCGGCCCAACTACATGCGCGATGCCCTGACGGATATCGTTAATATCAAATTCAACAATATTAAAGGTCTTGCAGTTATCATCCAAGGTTTGCACCTGAATGCGCGAGGTTTCATCTTCAATTCCGGCAACGCCCTGCTCACGCTCTTTTTTCGAAGTCGGTACGTTATGATCCGGTGTGGCAATGTTGGCACTTAAACGCCATGGCTTACGCCCGGCCAATTGCAAACCTTCAAAGGCCTGTGGAGAAGTCACTTCATGTAATAAGTGACGGTCGATGTACAGTAAGGCAGAACCATCATCACGTTGCGTTACTAAATGGTCGTCCCACAATTTATCATATAATGTTTTTGCTGTTTGGGTTGCGCCTGCCATGTCGATGTACTCCACTGGACTGGGTAAATTCTTTCTCTGATTTTGATTATATCGCTGCAATCACATAAATCTAATTTATCATTTTTATCAGTTAAAAAACTTTTTGGAATCTTTCAAAAGCTGAATCAAATCATGCTTGAGCACTATTTTCATAAATCTAATTTTCCGATTAATTTATAAAAAATATTCGCTTTTACAAATCAAATGAGAATTATTATTATTTCTTCATCGACAGAGATTATTTTTAAGGAACTTCGACATGGCACATATTCAACGCTTTGTAGACAACAACCAGCGCATGTTCAAAAAGACCTTCAGCTACTACATTATGCATATTACAGTAGCGATGATTGTGGGTTACTTGGTGACTGGCAGTTTGACCATGGCCATTGCCTTAAGTTTATTAGAGCCAACGGTACAAGCAGTGGCTTTCTTCTTCCACGAAAAAATCTGGGAGGGTAATAACCAACAGCAGAATGAGGACATTACCGTCTAAACTCTTCGGTCGAGGTTCCAGATGAAAGGCTGTTTTGAGAAAGGCAGTCTTTTTTAGTTTTTAAAATGCCAAGGCTTTGAAAATGTATAGTAATTCAGCACTGCAACATAGATAAGGTAATTTTACTTTGATTTATTCTTAAAATATAACAATAATAGATTTACACATAAAAATTCTTTATAGGTGATTAAGATGAATCTCGCAGCCTTTGAAGCCTTCGTGAAAGTCATGGAAACCGGTTCGATTTCTCTGGCCGCAGATCAGCTCTTCATTACCCAGCCTGCTGTCACCAAACGTATTCACAGTCTGGAAGAATACTTTGGGGTCAAGCTGTTTGAATCTGCCGGACGTGGCGTACAAGCCACCCACGCGGCGCATTCGCTGTTGCCTAAAGTGAAAAACTGGCTGAATGAACTCGGTGATATTCATTATACCTTGAGCCATGAACAGGGTCAGGTACAGGGCAAACTAAAAATTGGTACCAGCCATCATATCGGCCTGCATCATCTGCCGAGTCATTTGCGCCATTATGTCCAGGAATATCCGGACGTGACCCTGGATGTGCATTTTGTTGATTCCGAGCAAGCACATGAACAGGTAATTGCCGGCGATCTTGAACTGGCATTTTTAACCTTGCCGCCCCGTGGTGATGCGCGTCTGAATTACGTAACCATCTGGAATGATCCTCTGGTCTTTGTGGTGGCACCGTTTCATCCGCTGGCACAGCAAAAAAATCTGTATCTGGAAGATTTGCTCGACTATCCAAGCCTGTTGCCATCATCACAGACCTATACCTCGCAAATCACCTTGGCCGAATTTGAGAAACAGGGCATCAAACCGAAAGTCAGTATGAGTAACAATCCGCTGGAATCGATCCGGATGCTGGTATCGATTGGCTTAGGCTGGTCGGTACTGCCAAAAACTTTGGTCAATCATGACCTGCACCAGCTGGATATTAATCTGGAAATGAACCGTCGCTTGGGTATGGTCTGGCATCCGGGTCGTACGCAGTCCAAAGCGGCACAGGCTTTGGTTCAGCTCATGCAAGGCGCCTCCCTGTCTATTTAAATTTTTTCTCAACATGCTGCATCCAAAACGGTGCAGCATTTTGTTACCTAAATACACCCCATCTGGCGATATCTTTCGAGTATTTTTAAGACAACTCCATTCTTTTGCAGTGCAGAAGAATGCTTAAAATTATTCGATGGAGCCTGACGGATGCAGCTCGATTCTCCCCTAAAACCCCACTCTCAAGATAAAACCAATACAAGCAGCCTGTGGCTTTCGGCCAAACCGATGCTGGTGCCCACGCCAGCACTTGATTTTGCCGACGAACAGACCGCCAGACACTGCCTGCGCGAATATTTCCTGAATACCTTTGACACCTATGAGCAACTGTTTGAATGCCTCAAGCATGAAGATGCTTTTTTCATCAAGCCGATTACTTTACGTCATCCGCTGATTTTTTATTTTGCCCATACCGCCACTTTTTTTGTCAATAAACTGCTGCTCAGCAAGCTGATTAGCGAACGCGTAAATCCGCATTTTGAAAGTATCTTCGCAATCGGTGTGGACGAGATGAGCTGGGATGACCTGGACGAAGTGCACTATGACTGGCCTACCGTGCAGGAAGTCCGTGATTATAGGCATCAAGTGCGTGCCCTGATCCTGAACATCCTTGAACATGCTCCGCTGACTCTGCCCTTAAACTGGCAAAACCCCTGGTGGACCATCATCATGGGCATTGAGCATGAACGGATTCATCTGGAAACTTCTTCTGTGCTGATCCGCCAGCATGCTTTGGAACATGTACGCCAGCATCCGCAATGGCGTGCCAATATTATTACCGGCATGGCCCCGGATAATATTTTGCTGGATGTGCCGGAAGGCAAAGTGCATTTACAGAAAGATTTTAACCATCCATTTTATGGCTGGGACAATGAATACGGCCGGCATGAAGCCGAGGTTGCAGCTTTTGCAGCCTCCAAATATCTGGTATCGAATCAGGAATTTCTGGCCTTTGTCGAAGCTGATGGCTATCAGACCGAACACTACTGGAGTGAAGAAGGTCTAGGCTGGCTGCAATTTTCACAAGCTGCTCATCCCTGTTTCTGGCGCAAAACTGAATTAGGCTGGTCACTGCGATTGATGCTAGAAGAAGTGCCGATGCCTTGGGACTGGCCGGTAGAAGTGAATTATCATGAAGCCAAGGCCTTTTGTCAGTGGAAATCCCAACTGCTGGGAAAAACCATTCGCTTGCCGACTGAAGATGAATGGTATCGCCTGTATGCAGTTTCCGATCTGGATTCAGATTTACCGAGCCCTGAACAGGCCAATATCGAGTTGAAATACGGCACCAGCTCCTGTCCGGTCGATCATTTCAAGCAGGGCGATTTTTATGATATTCAGGGCAATGTCTGGCAGTGGACTGAAACTCCGATCTATCCATTTCAGGGTTTTCAGGTGCATCCGCTTTATGATGATTTCAGTACACCAACCTTTGACGGTCGCCATAACCTGATGAAAGGTGGCTCCTGGATTTCGGCGGGCAATGAAGCTTTATATAGTTCCCGCTATGCCTTCAGACGGCATTTCTTCCAGCATGCCGGTTTTCGCTACGTCGCCTCTGATCAGGCACTGCAACATTTCCCTTCGAACTATGAAAGCGACCAGCTGGTCTCCCAATATCTGGAATTCCAGTACGGCCCCGAATATTTTGGTGTTGCCAATTTTGCCAAAACACTGGTCCATCTGGCACAACCCTATTTTCAGCAAACGCCATGTCATCGTGCCTTAGATATTGGCTGTGCTACCGGCCGCGCCAGCTTTGAACTGGCACGCTATTTTGATCAAGTGACCGGTCTGGACTTTTCTGCACGCTTTATTCAGCAAGCGGTCTATTTGGCTCAAGGCGACAAGGTACGTTATCAGCTGCCGCTAGAAGGTGAATTAAACGAAGAAAAAAGCTGTTCACTTAAAGATGTTATTTTGGATCAGGTTGCGTCGAAAACAGAATTTTTTCAGGCTGATGCCTGCAACCTGAAAGCACATTTTAGTGGCTATGATTTTATTCTGGCAGCGAATCTGATTGACCGGCTGCATCATCCGAAAGACTTTTTGATGCAGATTCATGAGCGTATCAATATGGGTGGTATTTTAATGCTGAGCTCACCCTATACCTGGCTGGAAGAACATACGGCGCGTAGCGAATGGCTAGGCGGTTTTCAGCAGGATGGGGGAAATATTACGACCTTGGCCGGGATGACTAATATTTTAATCCAGCACTTTGAATTGGTGGACGAACCCCAAGATGTCCCTTTTGTGATCAGTGAAACGGCCAGAAAGTATCAACATACCCTGTCACAAGTCACGATCTGGAAACGGGTTCGCTAAAGGTAAGGTGATGGCCTAAAAAAGCCAATCATACGATTGGCTTTATATCTTATCCTTCACTGGTTGAATTTTCATGCAAGGATTCATTGAGTTGATCTACCACAATCGCCCATTCGCCATCAGATGCTATTTTCTCGCTTAAAAATTGACGTTGTGCCTCTGACCAATACGGCGCATCCAGTAAAGTCAGATCTTTATGCAATTGATGCTCGTGAATAAATGTTTCAATACCTTCTGCACTGGCATCCAAGCCAAGCTGCTGGAACAGATGTGTCATACGCGGTCGAACGTGAGTCATATCTCATACCTCAGAATCTACTATTGTTATCATGTCCTGTTTTTTGAGCATAGCATGTCTGATTCAGCCGGACTATGAAAAAACATTAATATTCAAATGAGGCAAATAAAAAGCACAACCGAAGTTGTACTTAATAATCACATCAATGAGTTCGGAGTGATTAGATCGACCAGTCCTGTATTTCCCAGCCTTGTTCTTGGGCTAGAGTTTCCAAGCGATCATCCGGATTCACTGCAATCGCATGATCCGCATATTCCAGCAAGAAACGGTCATTAATCGAATCTGAATAGGCCCAAGACTCGGTTACATTGCGACCCTCCAGCCATTGTTCCAGACGCACCAACTTGCCTTGCTGATAGCACGCTGTATTGATGACTTTACCAGTATATTTACCATCAATGACTTCAGCATTGGTGGCAATAATTTCAGTAATTCCGAATTCACGAAAAATGGGGGCGGTAATAAAGTCTGAAGTCGCGGTAATCCCCACTAAGGTATGCCCTGCTTCATGGTGGCGCCCAATGGCTTTAAAACCTTCAGGACGCATTTGTGGACGAATGACTTTTTGCATGAACAGTTGATGTAATTCAATCAAATAATCATTGTCATGTTGGGTTAGAAACTGGAACACAAATTCATTATAGGCATAAGGATCCAGCTCACCTTTTTTATAATCGTCATAGAACTTGTCATTCATGGCGCGATGCTGAACTGGATCGACCAGGCCCTCACTGACCAAAAACTCTCCCCAAGAATGATCCGAATCCGTGTTTAACAAGGTGTGATCGAGATCAAATAGCGCCAATTTCATGAAAATACTCGTTAAAACTGAAATTTAAGAAAAAAATTGTAAATCTATCTCCGCTAGTCGATAGAAATTCGTTAAGATCATAGCAATTTTAACATTTTTAAACTTTGCTTTTTTCGAGTTGGATAACGAAATAATGCTCCCCGATGGCAAAGGCATAAATTAAACAATTTTTAGGTAGCCAAATGATCGACTCTGAAGGTTTCCGACCGAATGTCGGGATCATTTTGGCAAACGATGCTGGACAGGTTTTATGGGCAAAACGCATTGGTCATAATGCATGGCAATTTCCACAAGGCGGGATCCAATATGGAGAAACCCCTGAGCAGGCACTCTATCGTGAGCTGAGAGAAGAAGTTGGCTTATTGCCCGAACACGTCCAGATAGTCGCGCAAACCAAAGGCTGGTTGCGCTATCGTTTGCCGCATCGATACATTCGTACGGACTCTGATCCGGTCTGTATCGGTCAAAAACAAAAGTGGTTTTTACTCAAACTCACGGCCCCCGTTCAGCATATTCAGTTGAATCTGTCTGATCCGCCCGAATTTGATCAATGGCAATGGGTCAGTTACTGGTACCCACTCGGTCAAGTCGTGAATTTCAAACGTGATGTTTACCGCAAAGCCCTGGTGGAGTTGTGTCAGCAACTACCCCAGCAAAAACCTTAAAAAATCGCATAAATAATGCAGATTTTTTACGCGGCTATTGTTATAAATAAACTTAATCACTGAAATTCTGAATAGACGGAGCAGACCTTATGTCGAATATGCAACTGGACACCTTGAGACGTATTGTTCAGGAGATCAATGCGTCCACCAGTTTGCATGAATCACTCGACATTATGGTCAAGCATGTGGCCGAGGCCATGCAGGTTGATGTCTGCTCGATCTATCTCCTCGATGAACGCAATCAGCGTTATCTGCTCATGGCGTCTAAAGGCCTGAATGCAGAATCTGTCGGCCATGTGTCTTTGCAGACCGGTGAGGGTCTGGTGGGCCTGGTTGGACAACGTGAAGAAATTGTCAATCTGGACAATGCCCCTAAACATGAGCGCTTCCTGTTTTTACCTGAAACCGGTGAGGAAATTTATAACTCCTTCCTCGGTGTGCCGGTGATGTACCGCCGTAAGGTCATGGGTGTACTGGTGGTTCAGAATAAAGAATCACAGGACTTTTCTGAAGCTGCTGAATCCTTTCTGGTCACACTCTGCGCGCAGCTTTCTGGCGTCATCGCCCATGCCCATGCCGTTGGCAATATCGATGTATTCCGTAAGCCGAGCAACCTGCCCGCCTATAAAACCTTTCAGGGAGTTTCTGGCTCCGGTGGCATTGCCTTAGGTCGTGCAGTGATTCTCTATCCGCCAGCAGATCTTGCCGCAGTCCCTGATCGTGAAGCGGATGACATCAGCGAAGAACTGGAGCTCTTAGATAACGCCCTGAATTCAGTCCGCGAAGAAATTCAGTCGCTAGATGACAAAATGCAGGATGCGTTGATGGCCGAGGAACGCGCACTATTTAGCGTGTTCTTGCGTATGCTGGATGAAAATG
Source organism: Acinetobacter lwoffii (assembly GCA_963516025.1). Taxonomy (GTDB): domain Bacteria; phylum Pseudomonadota; class Gammaproteobacteria; order Pseudomonadales; family Moraxellaceae; genus Acinetobacter; species Acinetobacter lwoffii_R. The sequence continues at coordinate 31,852 of CAUPZU010000008.1, read as the reverse complement.
CCCTGCCTTCAGAAATCAAGGCCTTTATTCGTGAAGGTCACTGGGCACAAGGCGCCGTGCGAATTGTCATTGACAATCATGTGGCACAATTTTCCCAGATGGAAGATGATTATTTACGTGAGCGAGTGGCGGACTTAAAAGATCTGGGTCGCCGCATTCTGGCACGTTTACAGGAAGCCGATGCCAGTCACCGTGAATTGACCGATGAAAGTATTCTGATTGGTGAGGAAATATCGACGGCTGCACTGGTTGAACTGCCCGTGGATAAAATTGCCGCGATTGTCACTACCGAAGGCGCCATGAACTCGCATATGGTGATCGTGGCGCGTGCCCTTGGCATTCCCACCGTAGTCGGTGTAACCGAACTGCCAATCAATACCCTCGATGATGTGGAGATGATTGTCGATGCGCATCAGGGTCGGGTCTTTATTAATCCGCCACGTCGCCTGCGCAGTCGCTATAAAGAAATTCAAAAAGAAGAAGAACAGATTGCCAAAGATCTGCGTCAATACGAAACCAAAGATGCGATTACCCCGGATGGCGTGGCGGTCAAACTCTACGTCAACACCGGCCTGATGATTGATGTGGTGCGTGGCGTACAGCGCGGTGCCAAAGGTGTCGGTTTATACCGTTCTGAAATTCCGTTTATGTTGCGTGACCGCTTCCCGGGCGAGGAAGAACAGCGTGCGATTTATCGTCAGCAACTCAGTCATTTTGCCAATAAACCGGTAGTGATGCGGACTCTGGACATTGGTGCAGACAAAGACCTGCCGTATTTCTCGATTGAAGAAGAAAATTCGGCACTCGGCTGGCGTGGCATTCGTTTTACCCTGGATCATCCGGAAATTTTTTCTTCACAGATTCGCGCCATGCTCAAAGCCAGTATCGGACTGAATAACCTGCATATTCTGCTGCCGATGGTGACCAGTGTCAGCGAGGTCGAGGAAGCGCTCTACCTGCTGGAACGTGATCATGCGGCGATTCAAGAAGAAGAACAGGTCAAGGTAAATAAACCAAAACTCGGCATCATGGTGGAAGTGCCGAGTGTGCTGCATCAGATTGATGAGTTTTCTGAACTGGTGGATTTCTTCTCGGTTGGCTCCAACGATCTGACCCAATATCTGTTGGCCGTGGACCGCAATAATCCGCGGGTGGCTAATGTCTATTCACATTTACACCCTGCAGTACTGCGTGCCCTGACCCGTCTGGTGCAAGACTGTCATCGCAATGAAAAACCGGTCAGTATCTGCGGTGAAATGGCAGGTGATCCGCTATCCGCGGTATTACTCATGGCCATGGGCTTTAATACCCTGTCGATGAGTTCAAGTAATATTTTGCGGGTACGTAAAACCATTTGTCATGTTCCGATGAGTGATGCACAGGAATTGCTGGCACATGTGTTAAAAATGGACAATCCGCTCATGGTAAAAAGCTGGTTAGAATATTATTTCAGAACCCATGGTTTAGGGGATATGGTGAAATCTGCATCACGTATGGTGAGTGCCTAATACGGGACTTTTTCCAGTCCCTCGACAATGGTAGAGGTGGTTATGGAATTTCTGGTCATCCTGTTCATGATTGTTGCGGTGTTCTATGTGGTCATTCTTGCACCGGCCTTGGCTGCCCGCAAAGAAGCTCATAATTCCGGTTCATCTTATATACGCCCTGCCAGCAATCGAGCAATGAGCTATGCCGATCGGCCTAAAATGACTCCATTATTGGGCATTGAAATTTCGGCATCGCAACGGCGGCGTTTAGGCAGAGATGACCCCTCCGTCATTGCTGCCAGACTCTATCATCAGCAAAAAGATCAGTTTGCCAGTTTTCAGCAGGCCAGACCACAGCCTCACTCCTCTCACCACAAAGCGCCAGTGCACAGTAGACTCAATAAATTCTTTAATGACTTAATTGCGGATGAATCGACAACGCCATCCCGGCATCCGAATCAATATTCGCAAACTCGTAATAACCGGCCTGTCGCCCCGCTCTCTCCAGTTAAAACCAATCCTAAACAGTCACCGCGTCGTCCCCAGCCACCTTACCGACCTTAAGCGGCCATTAAAAAAGGGCGATCTTCCATGGAATATCGCCCTTGTCTGTGCTTGCTGTAGCCACGTTTTGCATTTTTCTTTCGGTCTACAAAGACCTGGCTTTTGTTGACTTCATACATGTGTTTTGCCACAAAATTGTGGATTACCACCTGCTCGGCTGTTTTTTTCTTGGCCATCTTGCCCTCTATATGATTTGGAAGAAGGAGTGAGATAATTATAGGGCTGACTGACTAATTTTCAAGCATATCTGCCAATGCTTTTTTAAAAATAAAGTCCATTTAGCTAGGATTTTCTGTATGCAAAAATGGGAGCTATAGCCAGAAAACACCCTTATTTCATTCATTATTTTTATGGGTTTCTTCAGCCAAACAAAACTCAATTAAAAAACTATTTAAAATAAATCAGTTATAAAATGTATTTTAAATAACACTTTTCACTTATTATTCTTATCCTTTGATAAAAACATATTATGGACTTAGATATTGTTATTTTCGTTTAATCCCATTCATTATTCGAGTTATTCAAAATATATAGAATTTGATATTGTCAGAGAGTGGAAAACCCGTTACTTTTTAAGATTAACCATTTAATTTTCAATATTTTAAACTTTATTAACTTTAAAAATACGTTTTGAGTGATCTCACTCAATTATATCCTGAATTCCGTTTTGTGCTGTAACACCCTTTATTTAAAGATATTGTAAATATAGTGAAACCTGATCTGATTAGCATATATCTCAATATCTTATGAATACTAGATAAACGACACAAGATATTCAAAACTTGGAGAGGAAAGATGAGCCAAGATTTTAAAAAATGCCCTGTCACCCACCTGACCACTGAAGCTGGTGCACCTGTGGTCGACAACCAGAACAGTATGACGGCAGGTGCGCGTGGACCTTTACTTGCCCAGGATTTATGGCTGAATGAAAAACTGGCCAACTTTGTCCGCGAAGTGATTCCAGAGCGTCGTATGCACGCCAAAGGTTCAGGTGCTTTCGGCACCTTTACCGTGACCAATGATATTACCCAATATAGCCGCGCTAAAATTTTCTCTGAAGTCGGCAAAAAAACCGAAATGTTTGCGCGTTTCTCAACGGTGGCAGGTGAACGTGGCGCAGCCGATGCAGAACGTGATATTCGCGGTTTTGCCTTAAAATTCTATACTGAAGAAGGCAACTGGGATCTGGTCGGCAATAACACCCCGGTGTTTTTCCTGCGGGATGCCCGCAAATTCCCTGACCTGAATAAAGCAGTCAAGCGTGACCCGAAAACCAACAAACGCAGTGCCACCAATAACTGGGATTTCTGGACACTCTTACCCGAAGCTTTGCATCAAGTGACTATTGTCATGTCAGATCGTGGGATCCCGACTGGTTACCGTCATATGCATGGTTTTGGCAGCCATACCTTCAGCTTTATCAATGCCAAGAATGAACGCTTCTGGGTAAAATTCCATATGCGTACCCAGCAAGGTATTCAAAACCTGACCGATGCTGAAGCTGCAGACTTGATTGCTAAAGACCGTGAAAGCAGCCAGACCGACCTGTTTGATGCCATCGAACGTGGTGACTATCCAAAATGGAAAATGTACGTTCAGGTCATGCCAGAACTGGAAGCCGAAACAGTGCCTTATCATCCATTTGACCTGACCAAAGTCTGGCCGAAAGGCGATTATCCACTGATTGAAGTCGGTGAATTCGAGCTGAACCGCAATCCGGAAAACTATTTCCAGGATGTAGAACAAGCAGCCTTTGCACCAAGCAATCTTGTACCGGGTATCAGCTACTCACCGGACCGTATGTTACAGGCACGTTTAGTGAACTATGCCGATGCAGCGCGTTACCGTGTTGGCGTGAATCATTCACAGGTTCCGGTCAATGCTGCACGCTGTCCTGTACATTCGAACCGCCGTGATGGTCAGGGCCGTATGGATGGCAACTATGGTTCATTGCCACATTACGAGCCGAACAGTTTTAGCCAGTGGCAGGAACAACCGGAATTCAGAGAACCGCCACTGAAAATCACCGGTGATGCCGATTTCTGGGACTTCCGCGAAGATGACAATGACTACTTCAGTCAGCCCCGTGCCCTGTTCAACCTGATGAATGATCAGCAGAAACAGGCACTGTTTAATAACACGGCCGGAGCAATGGGTGATGCGCTAGATTTCATCAAATACCGTCACATCCGCAACTGTTATGCTTGCGATCCAGCTTATGGGCAAGGCGTTGCTAAGGCCCTAGGTATGACTGTAGCAGATGCCCAAGCTGCTCGTGAAACCGATCCAGCCAAAGGTTTGCCTAGCTTTCTCTAAGCCAGTTTAGACATGTACAAAAACCACCTTCGGGTGGTTTTTTATTGCGGCATCAAGCAGTATAGAAGCAAGCTGGCACAAAAAGAACTACAACAATGCATCCGAATATTGAATACATCATTCAACAATACGACATCGTTTTATTTGATGCTGTTTGCGTGATCTGTAATGGCTGGACACGGTTTCTGATTAAATACGATAAAAAGATTCAGTTTAAACTGGTTTCCGCCCAATCGCCTTTAGGTACAGCTCTGCTCGAACATTATCAGATGCCCACTGAACATTACACCACGATGCTCGTCATTCAAGATGGCACACTCTATACCGAATCGACTGCCTTGCTGAAGGTGCTGCAGCATCTCGGTTTTCCCTTTAATTTAATGAGCGCAGGTTATTTGGTTCCGCGTTTTATCCGGGATTTTCTGTATCGTGTGGTCGCTTTAAATCGTTACACGCTATTTGGTAAAACCAAGTATTGCCTGATCCCATCCAGCGAAAATAAACGCCATTTTCTGGAAGAAGCTGTCCGTGTTGGCCATTCAACGCATCCCACAGGAAGAGCAGGAAGTGCTTAAACAATGATCCGCTTGCCTTCCCGTATGCAGTAAAATGGATTAATCAACTTGGAAGAATGCTTGATGATCTCATGCAACTCATGTTCCGGTGCATCCCGGTCTTCATCCGTGAGTTGAAAAGTACGGTAATGAATCGCCAGTGAACATTTAGCCTGTAAGTCATGATGGGCATGAAAGGCATCTTCCGGATTCATATGGATCGCGCGCATCAGTTCACGCGGTTCATACGCTCCAATTGGAAGTAAAGCAATTCGTGGCGCCCCCAGACGCTTACGAATTTCTTTAAAATGTGAGGCGTAGCCACTATCTCCGGCAAAGAAACAATGTTCCTTGCCATATAATAAAGAAAAGCCTCCCCAGAGTGCGCAGTTCTGATCGCGCATGCCGCGCCCTGAGGCATGTTGAGCCGGCGTATAGACAATCCGGATCTCTTCAAAAAAGGCATTTTCCCACCAGTCCATTTCATGCACGGTATAATGTTCTGGCAAATACCAGGCATTACCCAGACCAGTATAAATAGGCATCTCAAAAGTGTTGTACAGCCATTCCAGACTAGCCAGATCCATATGATCATAATGGTTATGGCTGAGCAGTACGGCATCAATCTGAGGTAATTCATCCAAGGCAATGCCAGCCGGAATGACCCGCTGCGGCCCTGTAGAAGCCGATGGACTGGCATATTCAGCCCAAACCGGATCGGTCAGGAAGTTATAGGGGCCGATCTGAATTAATGTGGTTGCGTGACCAATAAACCAGACTTGCCAGTCATCCAGAGCTGCATCTGGACGCTGCTGTGGCAATGCGCGTGGACGAGAAAAAAACTCGGCACGCTCTTCATCAAGATTAACATTCCAGGTTTTGGATTTTCGGGTAATGAGCCATTTGTATAAATCAAAGCGACCACGCGATAGAGAAGCATGCTCAAGATTACGAAACTGTTTTCCGTCGAAATGATCTGAATGCAGATACTCAAACACTGGCTTAGACCAGAGATGTTTCCAACTGGATTCCGTGATTAACTGGAATTTTTTAGTTTTGAGAAGATCTTGCATAAACATCCACTATTTATTATTCGCTATATGCAAGACAGCAACCTCTTGAAATGGTCAAGCGGTGCATCTTTTAATGAGCATACAAACTAAAAACAGGCACACTGCAACATAGTATGAAATCCGTCACAGAAAATCATGTATGTTTTTGTTATTTTTAGCAAAAAAATGGCATTTCATCGGCCTTGTGGCTGGCTGAAGCCTTGGATTATCTAGAAAAATATTGCTCTTGCCCTTCTGTCTAAAAATGCAAAATGATACTAAACATTTATAAGCTCATGCTAACAAAAGAGCATGCCTGTCCATTGATGATTTTATGATGGAATTCCCCATACCTCAGTATCATCACATCAATTGTGCGAGAAAGGCAAGCTGAGATCAAAATACCAACCTCAAGCGATTTTTAGATCTTTATACACGTCCCTGGGTACGTTCCAGCCAGACGGCCTGAGTTTGTGGTTTCACAAACAGGGTAATAATTTCCGGATGGATCTGTTTGATCTGCGCTTCAATCCGGTTGACGCAGGCTTCAATTTCATCAGAAGTGAGATCATCCTTGAATTCCAGACTTAAGGAGGCAATGACCTGATGCGCGCCCATCTGCTCGGTGAGTACACCATTGGCGCTATAAACCGCAGCATCCTGCTGGGCAATGTTAAGTACATTTTCACGCAGTCTAGGATCTGCTGTTTCACCCAGCAATAAGCCTTTGGTTTCACGTGCCAGCAACCAGGCTGATACTGCCAGTACCACACCAATCAGAATAGAGGCAGCACCATCCAGCTCAGGGATATTGAGTTGATGAGCCAGGAAAATCCCGATCAGGGCAATAAAAAGACCTACTAGCGCAGCAGTATCTTCGAATAATACGGTAAAGGTGGTCGGATCTTTACTGCGCCTAAAAGCTTCAAAATAGCCCATCTTCCCTTTCATTTTACGGAAGGTTCTTAAAGCTACGGTCCAGGAGAATCCTTCACACAGAATCGCAATGCCCAGCACAATATAGTTGATCATCGGATCCTGCATTTCTTCAGGATGAATAATGTGCAGAATGCCTTGATAGATGGATACAATCGCACCCAGTGCAAAGACCATCAGGGCCACAATAAAGGCCCAGAAATACAGTTCACGGCCATAGCCAAAAGGATGGTGGGCATCTGGGCGCTGCTCTGCCTTTTTCATGCCGTACAGCAACAGAATTTCATTCAGGGTATCGACCACCGAGTGAATCGCTTCACTCAGCATCGCAGAACTATTGGTAATATAGGCTGCGACGAATTTAACCAGCGCAATAGCCAAGTTACCAAATAACGCTGCATAGACCACAATTTTATTAGATTCAGATGACATTCAAAGTTGTCCTAGTTTTTCCTCAAACAGATGGATCTATTTGATTTTTCATTTTATCTCTTTGCATCTTAATAAACTGCTGCGATAAATTGTTTATTGTTTTGTTGTTCTCATTTTTAATCGGAATCTTCATGGCTGTGATTGTCCTTACTTCTGCCGATCAGTATCCTCAGCTCCTAGAATTGTGGGAGCAATCTGTCCGGGCCTCTCATCATTTTCTGAATGACGAGCAGATCCTGCAGATTCGCCAGCAGATCATGGAGTTTGGCTATTTTGATCAGGTACAATTGTTTCATGTGGAACATCAGCAGCAGGTTCTGGGCTTTATGGGCATTGCCGGCCATAAACTGGAAATGCTGTTTATCTCCTCTGATGCTTTCCGGCAAGGCATTGGCAGTCAGTTATTGCAATATGCACTTGAGCTGGGTGTGACTGAAGTGGAGGTGAATGAGCAGAACCCTGATGCGACTGCTTTCTATTTAAAACATGGTTTTGAGATCATCAGACGCTCAGAAACCGATAGCGAAGGTAATCCCTACCCGATTCTGCATCTACAATTGAAAAACTAGAAAGGAAGCCAAAGCTTCCTTTTAGGTCTAAATTTAACTCGAACAATCTATTTTAAGATTTAAAAAAATACTGCTCGCGCCATTCTTTCCAGAAATACATCACGATCCCGAACATCACCACGGCAATTCCGGCAAAGGCATGACTGCTGATCACTTCGTTATTCAGGGTTGCACCGAGAATCAGGGCAATGATTGGCGTCATCACATTGCTGAGGGATACGGTGGATGCGGCCAGACGGCGAATCAGCCAAAAATAGCACAGCATCGCCACAATCGAAGACAGGATCATGGTAAAACCAAAGCCGAACAGTGCCTGCATACTTGGCATTTGTGTTGGGAAAGATTGCCAGATAAAAGGAATGATTAGTAATGATCCCAATGAGGAAACAATCAAAGAACCGGTGGCTTGGGACATCGGTTTTAAAGGAGCATTGATCTGCTTCACCCAGAAAATCGAGTTAATATAAGACACCATGCTAATCAGCATCAGTACTACACCCCACGGATTCACCTTACTATCTGCTGACTCCGCAAAGACAAAACTTAAACCACCGACTGCCACAGCCATACCGAGCCATTGCAGCCAAATCAGACGATTGGTTTTCAGGATGACATGCCCGATCAGACCTGCAACCAGTGGTGAGAAACCGAAAATCAATGCCATTAAGCCAGAGGTCAAATAATTCGCCGCCAGATAGATAAATAACTGCGCACCAATGAGGTTCAGACTACCTGCTACATAGCTCATCATGGAGGTTCGATCAAATGGCAATGGATTACGCATGGCAGCCAAGATCGCCAACGCCAGCAGAGAAGCGCCGAAATAACGGATGATCAGCACCCACATCGGGTGCACTTCCTGCACGCTCCAGACAATCGCCAGTGGCGTTGCTGCCCAGATCAGCACCAGCAAGGCATAAATACTTGCCGTCACCAGCATGGGAGATGAATTTGAATTCATAAAAGACTCAATTAAATTTTAATCAGAAAGAATTGAACTAACTTCTCGCTCAAATCCACAATCAACAATACTGATGGAGGCAGGGATGCCACCGCTAAACTGGGATATAGGGATATATCCTCAGTTTAGCAAAAGATTTTTGTTACTTTTCATCTTTGAAAAGTAAGCCAAACCTACACAAAGCCATTTCAAATCACAATGGAATGTGAGGTCATGACAGTACAATCTGACAGACATAAAAAAGCAGACCCAGGTTGCCCGAGGTCTGCCCTTTTGTAAACTCAGATTACTTCACAAGTTTACGAAGATCCTGGCTGAGATCTAAATATTTATCTGCTTCAAACGCTGCATTCTTGCTGATCAGTTTTTTCAGGTGACGCATTTCTTTTGCCGCATTTACAGTAATACCGCCAACAATAACGCCATCAGTCACACCAAACATCACGAATGATGATTCAGCGCGAAGCTCTGGATTGATTTCACCACGAACTTGCCATTCAGCAGCCGCCATATCACCTACGAACTGGTAGTTGATGTCCAACTGATCTGTCCAGAACCATGCTGGATTTGGAGTCGGATGCTCAACGCCCATCACATGGCGCGCAAAGATCCCTGCTTGCAGGTTGGCATTTTCCCAAGTTTCTACACGACGGTGGTTACCGCAGTTACGAAGTTGAGTTGCCACATCACCCGCTGCATAGATGTCTGCATTTGAAGTCTGGCAGTTTTCATTCACTTTAATTGCGAAGTCAACATCCAGGCCAGCTTCAACTGCCAACTGTGCATTTGGCACGATACCAATACCATAAACTACAGCATCAGCGCGAAGCTCTTCACCACCCTCAAGGGTAATTACAACTTCTTCACCCTCCAGTTTGCAGTCCGCAATCTTGGTTTCCAGACGAACGTCGATCCCTGCCAGACGTTGTTGCTCTAACAGGAACTCGCTCAGAATACGTGGCGAACAGCGGCCCATCACCATAGGACCCATTTCGATCACAGTTACCTGGCATTCTTTAAAACGTGCAGAAGAAGCCAGTTCCAGACCGATGACACCACCGCCGATCAAGACAATACGACGGCCTGATTGCAATACCGGTACTAAAGCTTGTGAATCTTCTAGGTTACGTAGCGTATAAACATGTTTACCCAGCGCATCGAAGTTCGGCAGACGACGAGCTGCGCCGCCTGTAGCAAGCAACAGTTTGTCATAAGCAACAACGTCACCATTTTGAAGTTCAACCGTATGCGCTTCAGCGTTGATTTTTGCCACGCCATTACCACGAATAGTTTCTACACCAAGTTCCACCAGTTTTTCTTCTGACAGAATCTCAATCTTGGTTTCTTCAGGCTTTAGAATCACATCCTTAGACAGTGGTGGACGCTCATAAGGAAGATGCGTTTCATCACCGATCAGAATGATTTTACCTTCGTACTTGTTGCCACGAAGTTCTAAAATCGCGCTTGCACCTGCCTGGCCAGCACCTACAATTACGATGGTTTCGATGTTGCTCATGTCTTTAACCTTTTAACTCTGCAGATACGATGCCGAAGCCCGCAATCCATTCACTGATTTCTTCATAACAGTGCGTTGTCATTTCGTACTCGCCCATTTCGCTTAAAGCAGCAAATGCAGCCATCCACGAACGAACTTCCTGACCACCACAGCCACCGTCACGGCGGATTTCAGCTTCAGTCATGGCTTCAAGTGCAGCGAAGTCGGCATGCTTGAATTTTTCAAGCAATGCGATATCCCATTCAGCATTCAGAGGAACTGCAACAGAGGTGTCGCCTGCTGCCAATTTCTGGCCCACTGCAATAATTTTTGACTGACGCGCGTTACGTGCTTCAGGTGTCGGGTTACGACCAGCAATCAGGAAATCTTCCACTTCTGGAGGTACAGAACCCATTTGCGGAGTTGGTGGATCATGTGACAGACCACCTGTACCCAGAACAAGTACACGCTCATTTTCAAGGTTCAGAGATTTGATGAACTGACCTACAGCACGGCCTAAAGCGATGGTACGCTTCGTGGTTGGCATTGGTGCTGCAGCGCCATTAATGAAAATTGGAATCGTTGGATAACGATCAAGTTTGCCTTCGCACAGGAAGTGCAATGGCTGAGTCACGCCATGGTCGGCTTGCATGCGGTAAGAATACGCAACGTCCACACCTTCATCGAGTACACGACGCACTAAGCCCAGTGCTTTGTCTTCTGGTACATCAATGTGTGCATTGTCTTTACCATAGTCCCAGTCACCTGCAGCAGTCGCGCGAATGCCCACGCAGAAGCTCGGCATCAGGTCATAGAAGAAACCATTGAAATGGTCAGGACCAAAGGTAATGATCAGGGTTGGGTCGTAAGCTTTCACTTCAGCAGACAGTTTTTCAAACGCTTCACAAACAGCCTGTTCTTTGCGTTTTTCCTGCGGTGAAGCAAATTCCATTAAAGGACTGTGCGACGCACAAATAAGTTTAACGGCCATGAGAGACTCCTTAAAAGGAAGGCAGCCAAGAACAGGCTGCCGAAAAGTCCATTTCAGACTAGATTTTTATTCGTCAAAGAAACCGGCACGTGGCTGACGTAAGCCGCGAATACCCAGACCGCATTCTGCATTGATCAGAACGCCAGTCAAAGGACGGTTATTTTGACGAGATGCCAAGAGCACATATGAACCTGTCATATCTTCCGGCTCAGGTAAGAAATTCAGTGGCATGCCACGGGCGATTTTCTCAGGATCACGTGCATCGAGCAGGCCAAGATTTTCCTGACCCAAAGATGCAGCACCTTTGATATTCACATTCATACCTGATGGCGCAACGGCGTTTACGCGGACTTTAGGTGCAAGTTCGTAAGCCAGTTCTTTCATAATGCCTACACCCGCATGTTTCGATGCTGTGTAAACTGGACCGCCACCTGCAGAATACAATGCAGAATTTGACAGCGTGAAAATGATCGAACCTTCAGATTTCACGAGCTCATCCAGTGCAGCTTTCGCGCCCAAGATCAGAGATTTGGTATTAATACCCATAATCTCATCAAAGGCTTTTTCTAGCTGCTCACCTGAAGTATTGACGATATCGGCGTAGTGATCCCAGATACCGGCATTACCCACGAAACAGTCGAGTTTACCGTAATGCTCTACAGTCGCTTTAACAGCACGGACGTTGTCTTCATAGCTGGCCACATCACCTGCGATTGCCAGCACACGGTCACCAAAATGTGCATTCAGTGCATCGACTTTAGACTGTGAACGCTGAAGAACGGCCACTTGTGCGCCCTCTTCCAGGAAACGTTCTACCAGTGCCCAACCGAGACCTGAACCACCACCAGTGATCAGTGCAACTTCGCCTTGTAGCCAACCCATGATTACTCTCCTGCCATCTCTACGTATAACGCACCATCTTCAAGTACAACTGGGAATGTTTGAATCGGGTCAGTTGCTGGTAAGCAAAGTGCCTGACCTGTTTTCAAACAGAAACGAGCTGCATGAAGTGGACATTCCACTGTACCGTCGTCTTCAAGGTAGCCTTCAGACATAGAAGCATTACCGTGTGAACAGCGGTCGTTCATTGCGAAGAATTCGCCACCGTTGTTGAATACTGCAAGCGCTTCGATACCGTTTACGCCGCAATCCACTTTTAACGCTTCGCCTTCGTCTAATTCGTCAACTTGGCAAACAAAAATCTTATTCATTAGAAGAACACACTCAGGTTATGTGAGTTATAGGTAACTTGGTCAAGAGTGATCTTACGGTTGAAGATCTGGAAGCCCAGGCCGCCTTCAACTTTGCGGATCTTGTCATGACGTTTACCACAATAAATCGTAACGTCTTTCTCTTTCTGGGTACGGTACAGAAGGTATGTCACGTACACATCGTATTCGCCTTCAACTTCAGTCGGCTCAACAATCACGTTGCTCACCATGTGAGTGGTACGTGATGGAGGCTCTTCAGCCCAAGCCATACCTGTTTCCAGACGAGCAACACGACGTTCTAAAAGATCTTTCGAATCGTTGAACACCCAAGTGGTAGGTGGTTCAACTGAACGACGACGGTCACGGGTTTGTGCGTTTGGTGTGGTACGTAGCGTGTAAGAAATATCTTCAGCTAAGGTATCTAACCACTTGCGGAATTTCCAATCGTCTAGCAATTTTGCTTCGCGATACAGGAACTGACTAATTTGGTGATGAAGTTCTAAGCTGATTTGACTCATTTCATAAGCTCCTTCTCATATTCGTCAGCTGCTTTTTCCACGTCTTCCCATTTTTCATGGATCAATAAATCTGCCCAGCGGCGGTACATACCACGTGCTGCAGTTTCAGAGAAAATGTAGTTGGTGATACCCGGGATACCATCTTCACGTACTTTTTCGTTGCCTTTACCCATTTCCATAATGAGTTTGTTTTGACGCGCTTTATAACCACGTAAAACTTTTTGGATCTCGATCCAGTTTTCAGAGTCATCTTGCTCCAGGAAACCGGCTGGACCAAAGGCACGCGTTGCAGAACGTTCAAATGCTTCTTTCACTTCTTGAGATGCTTCAGCATCAGCAATACAGAATGCCCACACTTCAGTTTTGTTTGGACCACGTGGGTGCCATACACGAAGTGTTGCAGTACCGTTCAACCAAGACAAAGTTGGGAACATGGTGTTGTGACCTGCAAGACGCAATGCACGAGTCTCGCCTAGGCGCTCTTTAACTTCGTCGTAAGTTTCACGGAAGTAGTTGGCAACTTCACCGTCAACCCATACGTTTGCGTCTGGTTTCTCTGTAAAGAAGAAGCCTGAACCGTGACCACGTGAACCGTACTGGATCGCGTCTTTGGCAGCTTCCCAAACTGGACGAGCAGTTTGCGCAGCACCTAATTTTTTAGAAGATTCGTCGTCTGGTTTCGCGCCCAATACTTGGATCGCAGAAGCGTGAGAGAACAAGGCGTGATATTGGTCAGATGCAAACTGTTCCGCTGCAAATTTCCAGTTACACTCGATTTCCCACTTGTGTACACCACCAATGATTTCAGTACCACCTGGACGACGGTCAACAACGCCATCTAAATACCAAGCGATATCGCCCATGTATTCTTCTAGATCAGGTGTGGTTTCATCCCAACAAGCGAATACCAAGCCTTTGTAGGACTTCACACGATTCACTTCAACCAGACCCCATTGCTCTTTACATGCACCATGCGGATAAGCACGATCTTCCAGCGGGATATCTTTTAAAGAACCGTCAATGCCGTATGACCAGCCGTGGTACGGGCAAGTAAATGCACGGGTATTACCACAGTCAGCGAAGCTTACACGCATAGAGCGGTGACGACACTGGTTTAAAAATGCTTTGATTGAGCCATCTTTTTGACGTGCCACAATGATTGGATCTTCACCCATGTAGGTGTTGAAGAAATCACCAGCCTTAGGAATTTGGCTTTCATGGCAAAGGAATAACCAAGTACGACCGAAAACACGTTCGAGTTCTAATTCGTAAATGTCAGGATCTGTATAAATAGATGGCGTAATACGTCCATTTTGTGCATCGACTAAAGCATCGATTTCGCGCACATCAATTTTTCCACTCATGAAAAGCTCTCCTGTGACCTATCTTTGGCACAAAGTAATAGACTCAACTTTTCAACGATGATGGATTTGACAGCGTTTTTCGGGAAATATTTTTTTTGTTTCAATTAAGAGCTTAAAACAATTATTAAGCACGTGAATTTTTATATTAAAACATCTATTAATTCCGCCAGAGCATTTAGTTTATGAATGGGAAAATAATCTTCACGACATAGTTGTTTATAGATTATACTTTGAGGAAATTATAGTAAGACATTTTTTGGATTACTCTTTGGGTTGATGACATGGAATTACGACACCTTCGCTACTTTATCACCGTTGCTGAAGAGCTCAATTTTAGTAAGGCAGCACTTAAACTTTATACGGCTCAACCCTCACTTAGCCAGCAAATCAAAGACCTGGAAGAGGATGTCGGGGTAAAGCTACTCAACCGGACCAAACGTAAAGTAGAGCTGACCGAAGAAGGCGCAGTATTCCTGGAACAGGCTCGTCTCACCCTTGCACAGGCGGACAAAGCCGTTGCCATGGCACGTCAGGTGTCACAGGCCAAACAGCAAATGCTCCGCATCGGTTTTGTACCGGTAGCCGAGATGAAAATCTTCCCGTATATCTTGCCAAATCTACGTGTACAGAACCCGGATTTAAAAATTGAACTGCTCAGCCTGAATAATAATGAGCAAATGCGTTTGTTAAAAAAAGGCGATCTGGATCTGACATTTACTCGTCATAATTTCAATAGTGATGAAATTGAAAGCCAGTTCGTGATTCGTGAACCGCTGATTTTTCTTCTGCCTAAAGATCACCCTTTAGCAAAATACGAAAGAATTCCTGCTAAGGCATTGAATGGTATTGATTTTATTATTCCATCAGCAGAGCAGTCCTTGACCCTGAACCAGGCTATTCTGGATTTTGCCAAAGCCAACGGCATTGAACTCAATATCGTGCAAAAGGCCGATAATATTTTATTTAATATCAACTCGATCGGAATGGGCCTAGGCTGTACCATTTTGCCTGGCTATATTGCACCATTAACCATGGATAATACCGTGATTCGTCCACTGGACGTGGAGTTGCCCTATTTAGACCTATATGTCAGCTACCATAAGAATAATAAATCCTATGCTGTCAGCAAATTTCTTGAACTTTTGACCCGTGTGTTCTATCTGGATATTAACCGTAGCGAACAAAATTAATCCTATTTTTTCCCTGCATTCAGCATATGCCATTCAACTTTTGATAGGCATGTGCTTTTTTTTGTTTTATTAATTTATGCTTAAGAATCCGTTTTTAATTCTATTTTTTGATAAAGAATCTATTTCTAGCGCTTAAATTTGTCACTTGCCCTTGACCAATATTGTGTATTTTTAGCTCTAAATGTGCTGCATTTACCACTTAAGTCTAATAAAGTTTCATTCGGATTTTTCTCGGTTTAAATAGCTCAAACCTATAAAAATTATTAGATTTTTAGATTTACCCAAATAAATGAGAATTAAACTCACTTAGGTGCGCTGCCTCAAATATTTTCGATATAAAAAAGGATGACCAAAGCCATCCTTTTTTAAAACTGTATCAAACTTATTTTACGCCGTGAACAGCCAGGTAGTTTTTGATCACAGTGTTGAACTCATCTGCTTTTTCAACTTGAGACCAGTGACCGCATTGGCTGAAGATATGTGCATCAGCATTTGGCACGATGTTCAGGATGTCCCAAGTACGAGAAACCGGAATCACCACGTCTTGCGTACCATGAATCAATAGTACAGGCACAGTAATGTCTTTCATTTTTTCGAAATCTAATGGGAATTCGAAACGGTCACGGTCACGTGCGCCAACCACATCCATTAAACGATTTGATGCATAGTCATTTGCAGCAGAAGCAAAACGTACTTTTACCAGTTCATCAGTAATCAGGTCTTTGTTTACGACAAACAT
Source organism: Acinetobacter lwoffii (assembly GCA_963516025.1). Classification (GTDB taxonomy): domain Bacteria; phylum Pseudomonadota; class Gammaproteobacteria; order Pseudomonadales; family Moraxellaceae; genus Acinetobacter; species Acinetobacter lwoffii_R. The sequence goes on along the minus strand of CAUPZU010000008.1, from coordinate 15,473 downwards.
AGAAAGGGTTTTCTTGATTCCTTCTTCTGTAAGAACTGGGTTTGCGTGAGCTTTAAGTGCAGCTGTCTGTTTCGCACCGCCCGTACCCATAGACACGATACCCAAAATACGATCTGGATAATCCAATGCCATCTGGAATGCTAACCAGCCACCCAGAGAGTTACCGACCAACCAGGTTTTTTCGATACCCAAAGCATCTAGCGTACGGATCGCATGATCTACCCAGGCACGGATACCATATTCAGTACCCTGTGCAACGACTGTTTGGCCATAACCAATGGTATCAATCGCGATACAACGTGCCTGCTCACCAATTTGTGGCAGATTTAACCACCAGTTTGCCGCGGCCGATACACCTGTACCTGAACCGTGTAAAAATAGAATAGGCGTACCTTCACCAATTTCGTGGTAATGGGTCAACTCGCCTTCAGCGGTTTCAATCCATTTGTCTTCTAAGCCAAAGAATGGATCTGTTTGATAGTCAGGGATTTGAACAGTGCTCATATTGCTTCCTCTTACAGTCTTTCGCTTGCGTGTCCCTCTATTTTCAAGAATTCGACGTCAAGTTGACTCATTAAAATGACTTGTGTACACCCTTATATTAACCGCTCAGCTGCAGCAAACTGATACAAAATTACGATTGCATCCTACAAAATAGATATAACTTAAGTGCTTGTTTTATTTATTAATTTAAAATTAAACCCTATTCAGTTTAAGCCTTTAATGGAACAATGGAACGCTTAAACCAAAAAGCAGCCAGAAGACTGACTGCTTTTAAAATATACGGGTATTAGAATTTATGCGTATAAGTGGTGGCGACACGGTATTCTTGCAGGTCTGGTTTTGCTGGATTGGCAAAATTCACATCAATATACATCGCCTGTACACCCAAACCTTTTAATTTACCTTCTGGCACAGTGTAGTTCACGATGGCATTCACTTCATCCGTATTGAAGTTCTGACCTTGATAAGCCCCAGTACCTTTCTGATCATAACCTTTGAAATATACGGCTGTTGCATTTAAGCCTTTTGCACCCATTTCAGAGAAGTCATAGCCATAAGAAACACTCCATGACTTTTCTTCTGGCGCGGTAAAGGTTGCTACCCCCCAGTTCGCCAGATAAGGCTGTGGCACCCAGCCACCCAATGTCGGGAATGCGCTATCACCAAACATTTGCTGGTAACCCACACCTACGCTATGTGCACCATGATTCACTTTTGCAGCGACAGATAATGCCTGGTTATCGATCTCACCATACAGCTTGTCACCTGACTCCGAGTTATCGAAGTAACGGATGTGGCTATCTAATTTGGTTTTTTCACCGAGCGCAGTTTTGTAATTCACACCCAGATAATGCTGTTGGTAAATGTCTTGAACATCGGCATACCAGTAGCTCGCCCCTACTTCTTTAGTAAGCTGGTGGTCTACACCCGCAATCCACATGCCATCAGCTTCAGCACCCGTATCATAGAAACTTGGTGGAGCAAATTTAGTTAAGTCACGGAACTGGTTGTCATAACGGTTGTTAATACCATCAATATACGCCAGAGTTAACTTGGTATCCTTAAGGTCTTTAGACTCTAACCAAGCGCCACTATAAGTCGTTAATAACTGACGCGATGGATCAAATACCAAGACTGGAGATACAGGCAATAACTCACCGACTTTCAGTTCAGTTTGTGACACTTTGGCTTTTAAGGTCGCGCCGACTTTACCGAAATAGTCTTTTGATTCTTTGCCATCGTGTGGTAAAACCCAGTCCGGATTTTTATCACGGCCATTGAGTTTAACTGCATGCTGAACCAGTACATCAGCACCGACCTGCACACCACCACCGATATCGTGATAACCGGACTTGGCATCCAGAGTCACGCCTTGTGACCAAGAACCCCAGTTACGTGATGAGTAGTTATCTTGATACTGACGGTCTAGATAAAAGTTTTTAAATTTGAGTTGAACATTGCTGTCGTCAATAAAGTCTGCATTCGTTGCAGTTGTCCCTAAAGTTGCTGTCGCAGCAAGCATTGCAATCCGTAAATTGTGACGACGCATGATGAGTTCCCCATTCAGCTGATAAAATCCATGCCGCCATCATGCGCAAGTCGGTTTAAATAAAAAATCCGACCACAGTATTAAACTTTTGCTCTTTTAGCTCTGCATATTTCAAGCCCAGATTTAAGCGCTCAATCTCTTAGATTTTAAACCGATTAAAGAAAATAAAAATTTGACCAGATATTTAATTCAAATTTTTGTTTCTTCTATTAATAAGAGCAATTTTTTTAAAAACTTTAAGATAATATTTTTTATTTATCGTTTTTATGTTTAATGAAAAAATGAAACTAAAATAATCCCTACCTATCACTATAACTAAAATATCTGAGATCAGAGTTTTAATATATTATTAAATCTACTTAATAATAAAAAAGCATCCAAATCGGATGCTTTTTTATTGCCCTTATTTTAATACCACGGTATTAAAAATTAAGCTTGTAACTCACGCGCTTTAGACATGGTTAATGCCAGGTCTTCAATCATGTCTTCCTGACCACCTACCGTACCACGGCGACCAAGTTCCATCAGGATTTCACGCGCAGATACGCCGTATTTCGCTTCAGCGCGTTTAGCAAATAACAGGAATGAAGAGTAAACCCCCGCATAACCTAAAGTTGCCGCATCACGGTCTGCACGAATCGGGTTGTGCATCATTGGGATCACTAGATCTTCAGCAACATCTTGAACTTTGAACAGATCAACACCAGTGTCCATACCCATACGGTTTGCCACAGCGATAAACAGTTCAAGTGGCGTATTACCTGCGCCAGCACCTAAACCTGCAGATGCCAAGTCAACACGTACCGCACCTGCTTGAACCGCAGCAACAGTATTCGATACACCCATACCTAAGTTGTGGTGACCGTGGAAACCAAGCTCAATGCTTGGATCCAAGTGTTGACGTAAGTGACCCACACGGTCGATCACATCCTGAGGAAGCATATAACCTGCTGAATCTGTTACATAGATACAGTTTGCACCGTAAGACACCATCTTGTTTGCTTCTTCAAGCAATTTTTCAGGTGTTGCCATGTGCGCAAGCATCAAGAAGCCCACAGTGTCCATGTCTAGTTTACGTGCAGCGGTGATGTGCTGTTCAGAACAATCCGCTTCAGTACAATGCGTCGCCACACGAATAGTAGAAACACCAATTTCATGTGCCATTTTCAAATGGTCAACCGTACCGATACCAGGAAGAAGCAATGCAGAAATTTTTGCATTTTTCATACGTGGCACAACAGCAGACAAATATTCTTCATCTGTTGCAGCAGCAAAACCGTAGTTCACTGATGAACCGCCCAGGCCGTCACCGTGCGTTACTTCAATTAAAGGTACGCCTGCATCATCAAGTGCGGTTGAAATTGCAATCATTTGCTCAACAGTCGTTTGATGGCGCTGCGGGTGCATACCATCACGCAAAGTCATATCATGAACAATAATCTTAGACATTTTGGTATTCCTTTAAGCTTCAGCGATGTTGAACACGTGTTCTGCGAACATTTCTGCAGTACGTGCAGCTGCTGCAGTCATAATATCCAGGTTGCCTGCGTATTTCGGCAGGAAGTCACCCAGACCTTCAACTTCCAAGTAAATTGATACACGGTTGCCATCAAATACAGGACCATTTACAAGCTTGTAACCTGGTACGTATTTTTGAACTTCCTTGATCATGGCATGTACAGATTCAGTGATCGCTGCCTGATCCGGCTCACCTTCTACTAGACAGTGAACAGTATCACGCATCATTAGAGGTGGCTCAGCCGGGTTAATGATGATGATCGCTTTACCTTGTTTCGCGCCGCCGACTTTCTCAATGGCACCTGCAGTAGTACGTGTGAATTCATCAATGTTTTTACGCGTTCCCGGACCAACCGACTTAGTCGATACAGTTGCAATGATTTCGCCGTATTCAACAGGTTGAACGCGAGAAACCGCAGCCACCATCGGAATCGTTGCCTGACCGCCACATGTCACCATGTTCACGTTTGGTACTTCGCCCGCTTGTAGTAATGCTTCAAGGTTGACTGGTGGTACACAAAATGGACCAATCGCAGCAGGCGTTAAGTCGATCATCAACACGCCAAGTTCATTCAGCTTGCGGCTGTTTTCAGCATGGACATAGGCAGAAGTTGCGTCGAATGCAATTTTGATGTCATCAGCAATCACATGAGGAAGAAGACCATCAACGCCTTCAGCTGTGGTTTTTAAACCCATTTTCGCAGCACGCGCCAAACCTTCAGAAGTCGGGTCAATCCCCACCATCCAAACAGGTTCTAACCATTCGCTACGTTGTAATTTATAAAGCAAATCAGTACCAATATTCCCTGGACCGATCATTGCACATTTAATCTTTTTCATGAATGTACTCTCTTGGAATCTTGATTATTCAGCAGCGAATGCAGCGGTTACTGAACCGAAGCCTTCAATTTCAACTTTGAATTCATCACCTGGTTGCGCCACAACCATTGGACCTAAGGCACCCGTCAAGATGATGTCACCTTTTAACAGCGGACGACCACGGCGTACCATTTCATCTGCCAGCCAAACAGCAGCATTCAATGGGTTTGCCAGACATGCTTTACCCACGCCTTGAGAAACGACTTCCTCACCGCGCGTCATCACCATCTTGCAGTTCACCAGATCAAGATTTTCTAATTTAACTGGCTGAGAACCCAAGACAAATGCAGCAGAAGATGCGTTATCTGCCACAGTATCAATCAGGCTAATTTTCCAATTTTCGATACGGCTATCGACCACTTCAATTGCAGGCAATGCATAATCAGTTGCGCTGATAATGTCTGCATACGTGTGTTTTTTTTTGGTTAAATCCTGGTTAATCACCAATGCGATTTCCGCTTCAACTTTTGGCTGAATCAGGAAACCGGCTGGAATTGCTTCACCATCGCCATAAGCCATGTCGGCAAATAACATACCGAAATCCGGCTGATCTACCCCCAGTTGCGCTTGAACGACTTTAGACGTCAAACCGATTTTACGACCCACCAGACGGCGACCTTCAGACAAAGCACGCTCGGTATTCACTTCCTGAACGGCATAGGCGATATCTACGTCAGCACTTTCACCGCCAAGTTCCGGGCGAATCGGTGCAATCGCAGTTTGTGATAATTCAGCGCTACGAAGTGCTTGTGCAACTGATTCAACAACAGCAGAATTCGACATCAATGTTTCCTTAAACTGCAAAAATTAGGCTTATGCTGGGATCTAAGAAGGACAGAAAATATGAAAATGATCAGGCTGATCATCCGCATGGACTGCCTTTCTCAGAGCGAGCATAGGAATAAACAGTTTTAGGATGGGAAAAATCCGGCGTTTGTGCCAATAGTTATTTTATTTTTTGCTATAGCTATTATCTATAAGAATAATTTATAAAAAATTAAATAAAACAAAATCTTATTGTTTAAAACACATCGTTATTTAGCAAAATAACTGCCATAATATGACCGAATAAAATCAGTACAATTACGACTTTAGACTAAAAGATAAGAACCAGCGCTTAAATCTGCAGCATTCCCCAGCCAATTTAAACCGGGGAACTGCTTGTTTTTCATTACAACCAAGATACTGGATTAAACTGCTTGTTTCCATTGGACTTTAGCCAACAAAGCGCTATGCAAAGCAGCCACATCATCCACGATACAGACTGGATTAAATTGTGCTAAAAGTTCAGGTTCATGCACACCATAACTTACCCCAACGCTTGGCATGGCAATATTTTGCGCCATTTCCAGATCATAAGACGTATCACCGACCATAATCGCATGTTCAGCCTGCACACCGGTTTCCGCCAGAATTTCTTCTAACATGAGTGGATGAGGTTTAGAATGGGTTTCGCTGGCTGCGCGCGTACTCACAAACAGCTCTTCACTGTTCGTCTGTTTTAATACACGATCCAGACCTTTACGGCTTTTCCCTGTGGCTACTGCCAGCTTCACGCCTTGCTGCTGTAAATCTGCGAGCATGTGCGCTACGCCTTCAAACCAGGAGTCTCCTGATGAGTTGGCAACATAATGATCGGAATAAGCCTGCAAAATATCCGTATGTAATTCTGGTACTGTCGGGAATAAACGCTGTGCAACTTCAGGTAAACCCAGTCCAATAATACTTTTCGCATCTGCATCCGTTAACGGCTGCTGAAACTGCTGTGCGGCAAACTGCAAACTCGCCACGATTTGACCGACTGAATCAAATAAAGTGCCATCCCAATCGAAAATAACCAATTTTACAGCTGAGTTCATATAAGGTTTCCTGGATTTGATTCAGTCTTGAAACCCTCCCCTTTTAGGAGAGAGCTTTTTTCATTCTTAAGCAAATGACTTTACTAAAAGAACCAATAAAGTCGAATTATCAGTTTAGTTTTAATTCAACATTGCTCTTTAATAAGTAATGTTCCCTCTCCTGAACGAGTTTAAAACACTGCTTTAAACGACGTGCAAGAAAGGAGACTTGCTCAGCAGTGCTGCTTGTATCTTGATTGATATAGTGATTAGCTACCACTATACGCAAATTGTAGAGTTTGGAGTGCTGCTAAAATCTTAAATTTGAACCTGAGATAAAACCTACAATTTGCCCTTATCCCTCATACAACTCTGAACGGTAACTAAGCACTTTGATGCTGTATTCACAAGGTAAGATGATGGTTAATGGGATAAAAATCATAGCTTAAACTCAAGGAATATCACCATGATTATGCTAGGTATTGATGTCAGTAAAACCAAAATAGATTGTTGCATTTTTCCTCAAGGTTTGACTGGAAAAAGAAAAAATAAAATATTTACTAATACAGAAAGTGGCTTTGGCAGTCTGCTCAAATGGCTCATCACTCTTAAAATTGAACCTTATCAAGTGACAGCAATCATGGAAGCGACTTCGGTTTATCATGAGAATTTGGGATATTATCTATATGATGCAGGTGTAAAGGTTTGTGTGGCTAATCCTTCACGAGTAAGAGCCTTTGCCAAAGGCATGTCCATGCTAAATAAAACGGATAAAGCTGATAGTGAAGCTCTTTCACGTTATGGTTACACCGCAAAGTTAATCATATGGCAGCCTGAACCTGAAAATGTCAGATTATTAAAAGCTTTACTAGGCAGACGAGATGTCTATCTAGGTAGTCTATTGCAGGAAAAGAATCGACTTGAAAAGGCGCAGTCCACTCATACCTCCGTTGTTGTGATTAAATTACTTGAAGAGAATATTGAGTATTTAAATCAGCAACTTGAAAATATTGATAAGTTAATAAATAATCACATAGATCAAGATCCAACATTGAAACAGGATTTGAAATTACTGCAAACTATTCCTTCAATCGGTGAACGATCAGGCTTATTACTGTTGGGGTTATTTCATTCGCACAAGTTTGAAAAAGCAAGTCAAGCTGCTGCATATGTAGGTTTGGTTCCAGTACATCAGTTGTCTGGCAGTTCAGTCAACAAGCAAAGTCACTTATCAAAAGCAGGTGACAGTAAAATACGCTCAGTATTGTATATGTCAGCATTAACAGTGATTAAATATAATCCACACATTGAAGCTTTATATCAACGATTATTAAGCCAGGGTAAAAATAAAATGTGTGCTTTAGGTGCTGCAATGCGCAAGCTTATACATCTGTGTTATGGCGTTTTAAAACATCAGACTGCCTATCAAAGAGATTATTTATTGGTCGAATAATCTCAAAACCTGATTGACTACCAAGACGGTATCTCAGGGAGAGGATTCTTTCGAAATTTAATCTCCCCTCTTGCGGAACAATGTTCCTCATCTTTAAGAAATAGGGGAATTCCCTCCTTTTTCAAAGGAGGATGAGGGTGGATTGAATTTATTAAAAGAAAAAATAAGTCCTTATTGGGCAGCCGGTTTATCCGCTTTCTGCGCTCTTAACTGCGCCACCAGACTCTGCATATCTTCTGGCAATGGTGCTTCAATTGCTGGATAGCCCGGAATGTCCAGACGCATTGCGTGTAAACACAAACGGCGTGGTTTTGGCCCACGATATTCTGTTTCATGACCATACTTTTCATCGCCTACTAGCGGATGACCAATACTCAAACCATGAACACGAATCTGATGGGTACGACCAGAAAGCGGAGATGCATACACCAGTGTGGCATGCATAAAACGTTCCTGCACATTCCACTGGGTTTTAGACTCTTTACCTTCTTTCGGGGACACGCAGACACGACGTTCACCATTGGCCAGCTCGTAACGATGTAAAGGTGCATCAATCAGCTGTTTATCCAGACTGACCTGCCCTTTTACCACAGCCGCATAGGTTTTTTTGATTTTATGTTCACGCAACATATCTTGTAATGTTTTCAACACGCTACGCTTTTTAGAAATCATCACCAAACCGGAAGTATCACGGTCAATCCGGTGAATCAGTTCCAGATACTTTTTACCAGTCGCTGCACGCAAGCCTTCAATCAGGCCATAGGCCACACCGCTACCACCATGCACAGCAATCCCGGAAGGTTTATTCACGACCATCAAACCTTCATCTTCATAAATCACACGGGCCAATAAGCCTTGTGCCACTTTGTCGGAAACAGGTGCAGCAGATTCATCTTTTTGTTCATAGCGAATCGGCGCAACGCGAATCTGGTCACCGATTGCGAGTTTGGTTTCTGCTTTAATGCGTTTTTTATTGACGCGAACCTGGCCTTCACGAATCAGACGATAGATACGGCTTTTTGGCACACCTTTCAGACGACTAAACAGGAAATTATCGATGCGTTGTCCATCTTGATGTTCATCCACTTCAAACCAAGTGACGTTTTGCCATTGTTGCGTAGAATTCATACAGTTACTATGACCCAAAAAATACTAAAATTGATTAAAAACTGATCACTTAGGTTATGCTTTACACAAGAAACATAAGCTTAGCCCATAGGCAGATGATGCAAGGTTTGATATAGTCAGCGCACGGAAACCATCGTTTGTGAGTAAAAGTTGAATCATTTCAGATTTTTCTGAACTTGATTGTTCAATTAAAGACTCACATGATACGGGAAGGTCCCCAAAGAATTATGCCACGCCGAAGGCTTATTATATCGGCAAACAAAGCAAACTGTTGCGTTTAATTGTACCTCAGGTACATAAATCAGTTTGTCTTAAAAAATATGTCGCCAACTTTGTTGGTTTTTAAACGTAAACTGATACACATCAGATTAGTCGCAACCTGAAGACGACTTCAGGCTACAGCGTTGATGCATTGGATCTGCACAGTTTGTAAAGATACGACGACAATTCCGTATCAAGACACTTTCTATAAAGAAGGGATGATCTTCGAGCAATGTGACAGTGAAAGTTACACACATCCAATGCACCGCTCGTCCGCCAGTGAAGCGTTCAGGTGACTTTAATCCGTTTAAAGATTGAAGCCGTATTGCCATCATCAATACGTGAATCAAAAACCGAAGCCCATCTATATTAAATAGAGCTCGGTCATAAAAGACTCAAACCACAATGAAATTCATTGCAGATTTGAGCCATTGATCCGTGATGTGTGATGTTCGCTACGTGTATAGCGATTTTTTGCTGTGTATCACTATAAGGTGTTACACCCATGAAACGTATGTTGATTAATGCAACACATGCCGAAGAAATTCGCGTTGCACTTGTCACTGGTCAGCGTCTTTACGATTTTGATTTAGAAAATCGTACCCGTGAACAAAAAAAATCCAATATCTACAAAGGTCACGTGACTCGCGTTGAACCTTCTTTAGAAGCTGTATTCGTTGAATACGGTGCAGGTCGCCAAGGCTTCCTGTCAATGCGTGAAATCGCAAATTCATATTACAAAGCCGACCCTCGCCAAACTTCAAATATCCGTGAACTGATCACTGAAGGCACCGAACTTCTGGTTCAGGTGGAAAAAGAAGAGCGTGGCAATAAAGGCGCTGCCCTGTCTACTTTTATCTCACTTGCTGGCCGTTATTTGGTCTTGATGCCAAACAACCCGAAAGGTGGTGGTATCAGCCGTCAGATTTCCGGTTCAGTGCGTGAAGAACTGAAAGAAATGCTGGCAACACTGAACGTGCCACGTGGTATGAGCGTGATTGTGCGTACTGCCGGGATTGGCCGTTCACAAGAAGAATTGCAACTCGACTTACAGCACTTGTTAGACCTTTGGGCACAAATCCAGAGCACGGCAAGTTCAGGCCCATCGCCAATGCTGGTACATCAGGAAGCGGGTGTGGTAACACGTGCCATTCGTGACTACCTGCGTGATGATGTTGCTGAAATCCTGATTGACTCAGAACAAGCCTATAACGAAGCCTATAACTTCGTAAAAGCGGTAATGCCACGTCAGTTAGAAAAACTGAAAACTTATACCTTAAATGAACCTTTATTCGCGCATTTCGCGATTGAAAGTCAAATTCAAACCGCTTATGAACGTGAAGTAAAATTGCCTTCGGGCGGTTCGATCGTGATCGACCAAACTGAAGCTTTAGTGTCAATTGACATTAACTCAGCAAAATCGACTCGCGGTAGCGACGTTGAAGACACCGCGTTGAACACCAACATTGAAGCGGCAGAAGAAATCGCGCGTCAATTACGTTTACGCGATATCGGTGGCCTGGTGGTGATCGACTTTATCGACATGACCAAAGACCGCAACCAGCGTATGGTGGAAGCGAAGCTACGCGAAGCGACGCAAAGTGACCGTGCCCGTATTCAGTTCGGTCAATTGTCACGTTTTGGTTTGATGGAAATGAGCCGTCAACGTCTGCGTCCTTCTCTTGAAGAAGCGACTGGCTACGTTTGCCCACGCTGTCATGGCACCGGTATGGTCCGTGATCTTCGTTCTTTATCACTTTCGATTATGCGTAAAGTGGAAGAAATCGCGCTACGTGAACGTCATGGTGAAGTTCAAGTCGAAGTTCCAGTCGAAATTGCTGCCTTCTTATTGAATGAAAAACGTCACACCTTGGTGTATTTAGAACAGACTTCAAATGTACGTGTGACTGTGTTGCCTCACCCGCATCTGGAAACACCGCATTATGAAATCACTTATAATGCCGAAGGCTTTGCACCAACCAGCTATGAACGTACTGAAGCAACTCGTTCAAGTGAAAAAGAGTTGGGCTATGAGTCATCTGAATGGCATTTAGAAGAAGAACATACGCATGCTGCTGCCCCAGCGCCTGCTCAGCAGCAAAACAACGGCAGAAACAATAAACGCCGTAACCAGCAAAACCAAAATGCACAGCAAGCACCTGTTGCGCAACAAGCTCCTGCCCAAGCACAAGTTGCGGCTCCTGCATCTAGCCCATGTGCCTGGTTAGAAAACCTGTTTGTTCAAAAACAGGCAGCGACTGTTGATCAATCGCGTACTGCCAACAATGCAGCTGCAGCAATTGAACAAATGATCAATGGCGGTGCGGTGAGCCGTGGTCAGTTCGGTCAATTGTCTGCACCGGTGGCACAACCTGCGCCACAGCAAGTGTCTCAACCTGCTGCTCCGGCAAGCAGCAATGCCTACCTTGCACCATCGACTGTAGCGCAAAAACAGGAACGTGATGCTGAAAAACCGGCAGAGCGTGATGAAAGAGCGCCGCGTCATAACAATAAAAAACCACGCAATCCGAAGCACAAAGAACCGCGTGAGCAGGTTCAGTCTGAAGCTTCCGCTCCTCAGCAACATCAGGTGCATGAAGAAGTGGTTCAGGTATCTCGTCAAGAGCAACGTCATGAAGCACGTGAAAACAAGCGTAATTCTCGCCGTCAGCATCACAATGAGCCATCTCAGCAAAATGATGTTCAAAACAATGAACAACAGGCTCAACAGGTAATGCCACGTCGTGACCGCCGTAACCAGCCACGTCAGGAACGTCCAAATCGCCACCGCGATCCAAGCGTGCTGAATGAGCAGGCTCAACAAGCAGCACCTGCAGTCGTTGAAGCGCCAGCAGTCAATGACAAGCAGCTTCGTGTTGAGTTGGTCGATGCACCACGTCAAGACGTGATGCCAACAGCCATGGTCGTGAATATTGACCAGGCGAAAAGCGAAATCGTGGCATTGAATGACAATGCTGCAATTGCAACGCCAGCGGTTGAAGTGACTGCACCGGCAGATGCGCCAGTTGAAGAAGCCGCGGCTGAAAATGTAGTGGAAGCTGCACTGAAAGCCCCTGCTGAAGAAGCTGTACCAGCTGAAGACTCAAGCGCTGAAAAGCCACGTGCCAGCAACGATCCGCGTCAGCGTCGTCGTCAGCAACGTGAAGGACAGCCTCAACAGGCTACAGTTCAGAAATTGACTCCGTCACAAGTACCAACTTTGGGTCAGTTCACTATTGGTAGCCTGATTCGCCATGTTTATGGTGAAGACTGCTCCGTACTGATTGAACAGTTTGGTTTATTGCCAACCTTCAACCGTGCTCTAGAGAAGTTCACAAAAGAGTACAACGCGAGTCTGGTGGCTGCAGCAACGCCTGCCACAGAGAAAAAACCGGTCACCCGTGATGTTCAAGTGACCGTAGCCAAGGTTGAAGCAGAGCCTGCTCCAGTTCTGGACCTGACTCCACCAAAACCGGTGTCGGACAAACGTGTCGCAAACGATCCACGTGAGCGTCGCCGTCTGGCTAAGCAGGCTGCAGAACAGGCCCTACAACAAGCCAAGCAACAGGCTAAAGTAGAAACAGCTCCGGCAATTGAAACTGCGCCAGAAGCACCTGTAGCAGCAGAAGCGCAAGCAGAGTCTGCTGAAGCAGCGGCAACTGAAACTCCAGTAGCCACTGAAATCGCTATTGAAGAAACCGTAAATGCTCAGCCAGCTGAACAAGCGACTGAAACGACGGCACCAGTAGATGCAGCTCCTGCAGAAGAGACTCCAGTCACTGAAGCTCAACCTGAAGATGCTGCGCCAGTTGAAGCAAATGCTGAATCAGAAGCTCCTGTTACAGAAGCCCAGGATCAGGCCGAAGTAACAACAGAGGACACTGAAGCCAGCGAAGCTGAAAAAGCGGAGAAGCAAGCTGCTCGTCCACGTCGTCCACGTGGTCGTCCACCGAAAAAAGCCAATACTGCAACTGAATCATAATTTGCTCAATTGCAGTCATCTAAAAAAACCTAGTCATTTCGGTGACTAGGTTTTTTTTGCTAGATTTAGTCAGAATAGGTTGATTGCACTAGTGTTTTAACGCTAAAAGATGGATAGCTCGTCTACTGTATATAAATTGAACGTATCGGATACGAAAAATAAATAGGATTCTCATGACCCAAATGAAACCACACGATCTGATTGGGATTGCAGATGTCGCTGCCAAAATCCCGGCTTTTTTGACCAAAGTGCCCAATTTGCTCACTGGTCTAAGACAGGCATATTTACGTACTCCGAACACACCGGCCGGCCTGGGTCTGGCTTTTGAAAAAGCCACCAAGCGCAACCCGGAAGGCATTGCCTTGCGTTTTGAAGAGCAAAGCTATAGCTATGCTGCTCTCAATGCCTGGGCCAACCAGATTGCCCATTTCTATCTATCCTTGGGCGCCAAGAAAGGTGATGTTGTTGCTGTCATGGTCGAGAACCGCCCTGAGCTGATTGCTAGCGTGATTGGTCTGGCTAAACTGGGTGTGACCACCGCCTTGGTGAATACCTCTCAAGTCGGCAAAGTGCTGACGCACAGTATCAATCTGGTCAAACCGATTGCCCTGATTGTGGGTGAAGAGTGTCGTCATGCAGTCAACGAGATTCGTAATGACCTGAATATTAGCAGTGACCGCCTGCACTGGTTTGCAGATCAAAACACTCAAGCCGATCCGGGTCAGGCGCCTGAAGGCTTTATCAACCTGGCTGAAAAAACCGATCTTGCTCCCAAATTCAATCCATCAACTACTCATTCGGTACAGGGCAAAGACGGGCTGTTCTATATTTACACCTCGGGCACCACGGGTCTACCTAAAGCGGTGATCTTTACCAATGGTCGCTGGACGCTGGCTTATGGCACCTATGGGCATGTGCTGAATCTCAATAAAGATGATGTGATGTACTGTACCCTGCCGCTTTATCATGCCACAGGCATGGTGGTGTGCTGGTGCGGTGTCATTGCAGGGAGCAGCACCCTGGCTATTCGCCGTAAATTTTCGACCTCTTCTTTCTGGAAGGATGTGAAAAAATTTGATGCCTCTGCGATTGGCTATGTCGGTGAGCTATGCCGCTATCTGATGGATGCTCCCCCATCTGAACTGGAGAAAGACCACCGCGTGACCAAGATGATTGGTAACGGGATGCGTCCGAATATCTGGGACAAATTTAAATCCCGTTTTGGCATTCAGGAAGTGCTAGAACTGTATGCGTCCAGTGAAGGCAATGTCGGTTTTAGCAATATTTTCAATTTTGACAATACCGTCGGTTTCTCCCCGACACCTTATGCCATTATTGCTTTTGATAAAGATAAACATGAGCCGGTACGGGATGCCAAAGGACGCTGCAAGCGGGTGAAAAAAGGCGAAACTGGTTTATTAATTGGTAAAATTACCCGCCGTTCACCCTTTGATGGCTATACCGATCCGGAAAAAAACAAGTCAGTCATCATGCAGGATGTATTTACCCAAGGTGATGCTTACTTCAATACCGGAGATCTGGTGCGCAATATCGGCTTCCGTCATGCGCAGTTTGTCGATCGTCTGGGTGATACTTTCCGCTGGAAAGGGGAAAATGTTTCTACAACTGAAGTGGAAAACATGCTGATCGAGTATGACAAAATCGTTGAAGCAGTGGTGTATGGCGTAGAAATTCCCAATACCAATGGTCGTGCCGGTATGGCCGCGATTACCCTGCAACCCGATCTAGAATTAAATGATGCAGATTTGGCAGCTATGACCGCTTGCTTTAAAAAATGCTTACCGGCTTATGCGGTACCGGTATTTTTACGCTTACAACAGCAGGTCGAAACTACAGGCACCTTTAAATACCAGAAAAATAAATTGAAAGAGCAAGCATTTGATCCGAGTAAAACCGATGAACGCCTGCTGGTCTTATTGCCAGGTGCAACGGCGTATTCCGAGCTCACCGCAGATATTTTTGCCAATATCCAAGCCTATCAATATCGCTTCTAAGTACTGAAGTTGCCTATTTTTTGTTTAGATAAAGCATAATTGTTGTATTTATAATCAAACATGGGCAACTTTGTTATTTTTTGCTTGCGCTGAAATGAGATCTTGCTACAATACGCTCCATCAAACAAAGTGGTGCTTTAAGCTATTTAGCTTGACTTGCACTGCATATTCAAACCTAGTTTGAATAATAGTTCGGGGTCGTTAGCTCAGCTGGTAGAGCAGCGGACTTTTAATCCGTTGGTCCCGCGTTCGAATCGCGGACGACCCACCACTTATTTGATATCCCTTGATGGGTCGTTAGCTCAGCTGGTAGAGCAGCGGACTTTTAATCCGTTGGTCCCGCGTT
>CAUPZU010000007.1:0-123969 GCA_963516025.1 Acinetobacter lwoffii | reverse complement strand
AGTATCAGTTAAGTGGTGTTCCGGCAGTGACCGTGAATGGTAAATATATTGTGCAAGGTAATGATGCCAAAGTCATTCAGGTGGTGAATTACCTGATCGAAAAAGAGCGTAAAGCCAAATAAGTCTGAACTGACGATCAGTAAAAAACCTGCATCATGATGCAGGTTTTTTTTATTTAGACCGGAGGAGTGACCGCTTCATTGAACACAGGGCTTGCGGTTTCAACTGTTTCGGCAGGTCGCCGGTACCAGTGCAAAATGCCACGCAGCAAGAGCTGCATCTGTAATAGGCTTTGGGTTTTAAAGGCATTGGATTGGGCGCGGCGCAGCTCTGGATCAGCCTGATGCTGCAGATGAATCCAGCCCATGGCCCAGTTCAGGGACAGCTCAATCAGCATCTGTGCCAGAGCCTGCAAGTCCTGTGGCGCCTGAATATGTCGGGTAGATTGCATCTTGGCCAGTTCATGCATGACATCTTCAGCCAGAAAATGAATTTCCCGTTCAATGCCGGCACGTAATACGTCCGAACCGCCCCAACGTTCTGCCACAAAAAAAATCCAGGGTTCAGGATGGTATTCGACGGCCTGAAAAAATAGTTCCAGCCCGGTGTGGGTTCGGGTATTCGGCTGATACAAATAAGCCTGTCCCAGCTGATTGAGTACGCCCTTGATATGAATCGCAACCTGATCCAGCAATTCCAGACCCAACTGGTTCATATCCTGAAAATGCCGATAGAATGCCGTCGGCACCAGTCCGACTGCATTCGCAACTTCACGTAGGCTGATCGTGCTGAAAGCGCGGCCCTGACTGCTGAATGCCAGTGTCGCATCGAGTAACGCCTGATGACTTTGCTGCTTGCGATCTTCACGTAAGGACATAAATGGGTTTCCTATCACCGGCTTCCCTTATAGAGAGTTTTAGTCTAGCAAAAATTAAATTAAATCGTAGTGCCACAGATCGGCAGAATTTCCACAACTCGTAGCGAGCTGATGCATTGATTTTGTAAATGAATCGCCCGGCTGCCTAATCTTGGCAAAGGCTTCTGCTATACTGAGCCGCAATTATTTTGAACCCATACAGGACTTATTATGCGTATCGACCAGCGAGCATTAGATCAATTACGTGAAGTGAAAATTACCCGTAACTATACACGTTATGCGGAAGGCTCTGTATTGGTTGAATTTGGTCATACCAAAGTACTCTGTACCGCCAGTGTGGATAGTTCTGTACCGCGTTTCCTCAAAGGTCAGGGCCAGGGCTGGGTGACGGCTGAATATGGCATGTTGCCACGTTCAACCCATACCCGTAGTGACCGTGAAGCGGCACGTGGCAAACAGAGTGGCCGTACTCAGGAAATTCAGCGTCTGATTGGTCGTAGCTTGCGCTCAATGGTCGATCTGAAAAAGCTGGGTGAAAATACCATTACTATCGACTGTGACGTAATTCAGGCTGATGGCGGTACCCGTACTGCAGCGATTACCGGTGCTGCGGTGGCCTTGGTCGATGCCATGAACGTCTTGCTGGAAAGAAAAAAAATCAAACATGATCCATTAAAAGGTTTGGTGGCTGCGGTTTCTGTCGGTATTTTCAAAGATGAAGTGTTACTGGATCTTTGCTATGAAGAAGATTCAAACTGTCAAACCGATTTGAACGTGGTGATGACTCAGGCCGGCGAATTTATTGAAATTCAAGGCACTGCAGAAGATAAGCCATTTACCCGCGCACAATCGAATGCCATGCTGGAAATGGCCGAGAAAGGCATTCAGGAACTGGTGAAAAAACAGCAAGAAGCTTTAGGTTGGTAATCTATTCCATGTTAATAAACGCATCTCTGGATGCGTTTTTTTATGCCCGAAATTTCACTCTGCACCTGTATTCAAAAACTGCATTACAAAACTTCCTGACAAAAAGCCGACATGAATCAGCTATATCTGAACCGGTTTTGCATTGATATTGGATCAGGTGAGATCACAATGAGGAATGCGACATGAAACAGTGGCTTTGTGCAATTTCATTGCTGGGCGTGTTTGGATTAACTGCCTGTGACTGGGGCAATAATCGTGAAGATGACGAGCGTTCAGTATTAAATCAGGATCGTGATGAGGATAACGGAAGATATAACGACCGTGATGGTGACGATGATGACCGCGATCGCCGAGGTAATCGGGATGACGATGATGATTAAGGTCTAAAATAGAAAATTGAGCAAAATATACGCAAAAAAAATTTCTAAAAATAAAAAAAGGGTGCTTCGCACCCTCTACGGTCATCTATCCCATTTAGGTTTAAGCATTGAAACGCATCGACAGATCAATGGCTTTGATATCTTTGGTCAATACACCCATAGAAATATAATCTACGCCGGTACCCGCGACTTCACGTAAATTATCAATGGTGATGTTGCCAGAGGCTTCCAGTTTGCAGCGACCAGCTACATGTTGCACTGCATTGATCATTTGCTGCTGAGTGAAATTATCCAGCATCACGATATCCGCATGGGCTTCGAGTGCCTGATTTAGTTCATCCCAGGTTTCAACTTCAACTTCGACAGGCTTGCCCGGCGCAATCTGATGGGCTTTGGCAATCGCCTGAGCAATGCCACCCGCTGCCATAATATGATTTTCTTTAATCAAAAATGCATCGAACAGGCCCAGACGATGGTTCTGACCACCACCAATGGCTACGGCATATTTTTGTGCAATACGTAGGCCCGGAAGCGTTTTACGAGTATCTAACAATTTGGTGTTTAAACCTTGTAGCTCTTTGACATAGTGGGCGGTTTTAGTCGCAACCGCAGACAGCGTCTGGACAAAGTTTAGCGCAGGACGTTCCACGGTGAGTAGGCTACGTGCAGATCCGGCCAGTTTTAAAAAGGCTTGATTGGCTTGAACGTGATCACCATCATTTTTCAGCCAGGTCACTTCAATACTGGGATCATAGGCCTGAATCAAGGCATTTACCCAAGGCTGGCCGGCTAAAACCATGTCTTCACGGCTAATGATGGTGGCAGTGGCCTGTTCATCTTCAGGAGTCAGCAGGGCGGTAATATCGCCTTCACCGATATCTTCAGAAAGTGCCTGTTGAATATTGATCTGAATGGACTGGTCTAGCAAAGCTTGAGATATGCGCATGAGTATTTCCGTATCTTTTTTAAGCCGTGAAAATTGCGCCTTATCTTAGCACCGTTACATAAAAGATGAGCGATTTTTCATCCAGTTTGCCGGGATGAATTGAGATTTGTCCTTGAAAGTTTTAGCATGAAGCCGGCTGCAATGCTGATCTTGCAGATTTTATTTTTGGGGAGAACGGTTTTATGCAACAGGCAGCTGAGTTTCAGGTCAAGGACGGGCAACTAATCGGTGCACGTCAAATCCCGTCTCCCAATTTTAATCAGCGGCCAGAACAGACCGAGATTCAATTGCTGGTGATTCATAATATCAGCCTGCCCCCTTCCCAGTTTGGCGGCGGTTATATTGAACAGTTTTTTCAGAACCAGCTGGATTGGTCAGTACATCCCTATTTTCAAACCATTGAAGGGATGCAGGTGTCGACCCATCTGCTAATTTTAAGAACGGGAGAAGTACTGCAATTTGTTAATTTCAATGACCGTGCCTGGCATGCCGGCCGCTCGACCTATTTGGGCAAAAAAGAATGTAATGATTATTCGATCGGGATCGAGCTGGAAGGCAGTGACGATTTGCCTTTTGCAACCGCACAGTATGAAGCCCTGGTCAAAGTGGCTGCCTGTTTGCAAGATTATTATCCTAAAATTCAGCAGCATATTGCCGGACATTCGGATATTGCACCGGGCCGCAAGACCGATCCGGGACCATATTTTAACTGGGCTGATTTTCGTACACAGCTACAGCATTATAAAAACACCTCAAGCTCGCTTGAGCGATGAAATTAAGCAATGAACTTCTGATAAAAGTTTCATTACAATAGCCACAAATTTATACATTAGGTGAATAGGATGGCGCTTTGGCGTTCGACCGTCATTGTCAGTGCGATGACCATGTTGTCACGCGTACTGGGATTGGTTCGAGATATTGTTTTACTGAATGTCTTTGGTGCTGGTAAGGACTTCGATACTTTCGTCGTCGCATTTCGTATCCCCAATTTTTTCAGGCGTTTATTTGCCGAAGGCGCATTTTCACAGGCGTTTATTCCGGTACTGACCGAATATAAGACCAGTCGCACGCATACTGAAGTCCAGATCCTGATCAGCCGGGTATTTGGCTGTCTGGCCACGGTCATGACCACGTTGACCATGGTCGCGATCATTGCTGCGCCATTGATCATGTATATCTATGCGCCCGGTTTTCATAGCGATCCTGAAAAATTCGCTCTGGCGACCGACATGTTCCGCCTGACCATTCCTTATTTGTTGTTCATGTCACTGACGGCTTTTGCCAGCAGTATTCTGAACAGTTATGGCTCTTTTAGTACCCCAGCTTTTGCACCAGTCTTGCTGAATGCGGCGATGATTGCCGGAGCGCTCTGGCTTACGCCGTATATGGCCGAGCCGATTATGGCGCTGGGCTGGGCAGTGATCATTGCCGGTATTTTACAGCTGGCGATCCAGATTCCTGAATTGTGGCGTAAAAACCTGCTGATTCCACCGAAAATTGATTTCAAGCATGAAGGCGTAGATCGCATCATGAAGTTGATGCTACCGGCATTATTTGGTGTATCTGTCACGCAAATTAATCTATTGTTAAATACCATTTGGGCTTCATTCATGCAGGATGGTTCGGTATCCTGGCTGTATAGTGCCGAGCGTATGACCGAATTGCCGCTGGGTCTGATCGGTGTTGCAATTGGTACCGTGATTTTGCCGTCCTTATCGGCACGGCATACTGAGCAAAATCCGGAAAAATTCCGTGGCATGATGGACTGGGCAGCCAAAGTTATTGTGATGGCAGGCCTACCCGCCAGTATTGCACTGTTTATGCTGTCGACCCCGATCATTCAGGCCCTGTTTGAACGTGGCCAGTTCACCTTTGAAGATACCCAGATGACGGCTTTGGCGCTGCAATGTATGAGCGGTGGTGTGATTGCCTTTATGTTGATTAAAGTCTTTGCGCCCGGGTTTTATGCAAAGCAGGATACCAGAACCCCGGTGCGTGTCGGTCTGATGGCTGTGGCCGCCAATGCGATTCTGAACGTGATCTTTATCGGCTTGTTCAAGCTGATTGACTGGGAAGCGGAGCATATGGCCCTTGCGCTGGCCTCGACAGGTTCAGCGATGGTCAATGCTGGTCTGCTTTATTATTATCTGCATAAGCGTGATATTTTCCGTTTTGGGGCGCACTGGAAAAAAATCTTCCTGCAATTCATGTTTGCCAATGTGATGATGATTGCAGCTCTGGCCTATGCCCTGAGTTGGTATAACGCAGATGTATCACAATGGATGCGTGTGGTAGAAGTATTGATCTTATGTGTTGTCGGTGTGGTAGCGTATGTTGCAGCCTTGCTGGTGGCAGGTTTTAGACCACGTCATTTAAAGCCTTAAGTTCATCTTAAAAGAAGTATTTTTGATCAAAACAGATCATTAAAATACCCATAAAAAAACAAGAGCCAGAAGGCTCTTGTTTTTTTTGAAAGCTAACACTTGCTTTGAAAAGGTCTAGCGTAAATCTAGACCTTGCCGCGCGAAAGAAAACCAACGATCGCAAGAATCACCGCAATTACCAACAAGATAATCGCAAAATCCTTAGACAAGCCTGCGACGCCACCGAAACCAAGTAGACTCGCAATTAATGCAATAACAGCAAAAATAATAGCCCAGCGAAACATATATATTCTCCATGTGTTTTTATTTTCAAATTTAGTATAGAAATAAACGATTCCAGCAACTGTTAGTGTTGTGTTGATGAACTGTCTCTGATTTAACAATAGTTTACGTGATAACAATAAAAATTTGAGACAGTAGGTCTGCAGGGTTCTGGCTGTTATAATCAGCTGATTTTTGAATATTCCGGCCCGATCATGAGCGATACTTTACGTCCCGAATTCTGGAAAAACTATTCACTTGCTGAACTGACGCAAGTCGAGTGGGAGGCCTTATGTGATGGTTGTGGGTTGTGTTGTCTGATTAAACTGGAAGATGAAGATACTCAGGAAGTCGCCTATACCAAAGTGGCATGTAAGCTGCTGGATTGTAGCACTGCACGTTGCTCCAATTATCCAGATCGCTTGCAGTATGTGCCTGATTGTATTCAGCTCACGCCAGAGAAGCTGGAAACGATTCACTGGTTGCCTTCGAGTTGTGCCTATCGCCGGGTAGAGCAGGGCAAAAGCCTGCCATCCTGGCATTATCTGATTAGCGGTTCACGAGAAAGCGTGATTCAGGCACGCAAGTCGGCAGCAGGGCGCTGCCTGAGTGAAGCAGATATTCATCAAGACGACATTGAAGATTATATCGTACGCTGGGTGCGTTGAATCTGCCTGCGTGATTCGTTTATTGATCTGCCGGATGGAGTAGAGCCTGGGCCGAAGCACCGGCCATCGGACGATAGAAATAGAAGCCTTGTCCAATCTGACAGTCACAATGGATCAGGGTATCCAGCTGTTCTGTATTCTCAATTCCTTCGACCAGAACATCCAGTGCAATACTGGAGCCAATCTGGGTAATGGCTTTGACAATGGCCAGGGCAGATGGGTCACTGTTCATGCGTTCTACAAAGTTGCGGTCAATCTTGATGCAACCCACCGGATAGTCCTGCAAGCGGGTCAGCGAAGAATGTCCAGTGCCGAAATCATCCAGCGAAATCTGGATTCCGGCCTGTTTCAGCAGGTTCAGGGCGCGAACCACATAATTGGCACCATGTTCGGATAGGCTCTGCTCGGTAATTTCTAGTTCAACTTTATGTGCGGGAATATCAAAGTTGGACAGGCGTGCCAACAGTTTTTCGGCATAGTCATCGCGCAGGAATTCGACTGGTGCAGCATTGATGGAAATCGGTAACAGATCCAGACCTTGTGCCTGCCAGCGACTCATATCTGCAAAGACTTTCAGTTGCATGGTCTCACTGATGCGTGAGGCCAGCTCATAGTCCTGAAAGGCAGCAAAAATTTCGGAAGGTAACTGAATGTTCTGATTCTGATCTTGCCAGCGTAATAGTGCTTCGAAACCAATCACTGCACCATCAGAAAGACGTACTTTAGGTTGGTAATAGGGAATGATCTGATCGGCCAGAATAATCTTGCGAGCCAGAGTCAGCTGCTTGGTTATATTTTCCAGTGAACCGCACATTTCCTGATTAAACATGCGGATGCCACCACGACCACTATTTTTCAGGTCATTTAAGGCGATATCGGCACACTTCAGCAGATTCGAGGTATTTAAGGCATCACGTGGATAGATGGCACAGCCTATACTCATGGCACTGCTGATGCTATTGCCGACATAATTGATGGGCTGATCCAGCTGGGCATAGGCCATTTGCGCCGTTGCCAGCAGCTGTTCTTCACTTTCCAAATTTTTGACCAGTACGGCAAATTCATCGCCACCCAAACGGGCGATGATGGTATTTGGCCCGAAGCAGGTCTGGAAACGTTTGCCCAAGACATGTAACAGATGATCGCCGGCAATATGGCCCAAGGTATCATTGATATGCCGGAAATAATCCAGATCAATCAGCAGTAAACCCGCCATGGTCTGCTGTTGTTTGGCCTTTAACAGTACCTGTTTAAAGGTTTTATAGAAGGTACTGCGATTATACAGGCCAGTCAGTTCATCACGTTTAATTACTTCTTTTAACCGCGTTTCTGCAATTTTTTGCTGACTGATATTGCGTGATACACAGAGGATATTTTGGGTAATATTCTGCTGATCCAGAATCGGGGTCAGCAGATGATCCCAATATTGGATCGGTTGATCTTTGATCTGGATTTTGCTGGAGAAACGGCTGTTTAAGCCTTGGGCCGCCTGTTTTAAAGCACGCTGCCCGGATTTTCGGGCTTCAGGGCTTAAACGATTTAGCCAGCACAATGAATGATCCTGATCTTGTTCTGCGGTCTGATTGGCTTGTGCCAGACAGCCAGAGTTACTATGCCGAATCTCGCCTTCAGGGCTGATGATGTTAATGCAGTCTGCACTGGCATCCAGCATGTTTTCTTGGGTTGAAACAATTTGAGAAAGTTGCTGCTGGATCTCAAAATAATCATGCACATCGGTCAGGGAAACTGCCCATTGCAGCAAATGTTCAGGTTCATGATGAAATTTTACGGCTAGGGTACACATGCGATAATGGGTATCACTGCGTTTAATCCGGCACTGGGTTTCAAAATTCTGATGCTGATCCAGCGCAGCATGCCACTGCGCTAAAAATAGCTGCAAGTCCTCGGCATGGATAAAACTCTGCCATTGCAGATGGCCCTGTTCATTCAGGTTCACGCCAAGATAATCAGTCAAGGCATCGTTAAAATATTGCAGATGTTTTTTGTTGCTGACCCACAAGGGTTGCGGTAAGGCATCGATCAGATTTTTTAATAAAACCGATTCAGACAAGTGAACGTGGGGTGCAATCAGTGATGATGACGTCAGTGGCTTAGACCGACTCACAGCTCCATGTTCAAATTTATCATGCTTCATGCATTCACCACTACAACCCCAAAGTGCCCAAGGGGC
Organism: Acinetobacter lwoffii; assembly: GCA_963516025.1. Lineage (GTDB taxonomy): Bacteria > Pseudomonadota > Gammaproteobacteria > Pseudomonadales > Moraxellaceae > Acinetobacter > Acinetobacter lwoffii_R. Next base: position 115,335 of record CAUPZU010000007.1, on the reverse strand, counting down.
GAGATAAGTTTCTTTTAATTAGAATAAACAATATGAAAATTACACTGTAATTAATTCACAATTAATCATGTTCAAATTATTCGCTTTTATAGAGATTAATTCATTCAGAATTAAAAAAATAGAGGATATCTCCATAAATTAATTTTTTATGCTTGATGTTTGCATTCTTGGAATCAAAACTGCTGGTGTTAGAATGAGATCAGAATTTAGTTTGAGCCAATAATAACATGTCAGATAGTCATATCCCGCTTCCAGAACGCTTACGGCCACGCGACCTTACACAGATTATCGGGCAGGAACATTTGCTGGGTGAGCAGGCGCCCTTACGCCAGATGATTGATCAGGGGCATCTACCTTCGATCATTTTCTGGGGACCTCCCGGAGTCGGAAAAACCACCATTGCCTTACTGCTGGCTCAAGCGGTAGACCGGCCTTTTATCAGCCTGTCTGCACTGAATACCGGCGTGAAAGAGCTGCGTGAAATCATTGCAGAAGGTGGCGATTTGCTGACGCCAGTGGTGTTTATTGACGAAATTCATCGCTTTAATAAATCCCAGCAGGACGCTTTATTAAATGCGGTCGAGAAAGGGAAAATTACCTTAATTGGCGCCACCACTGAAAATCCGTCTTTTGAAGTGAATAGTGCCTTATTGTCACGTTGTCAGGTGTATAGCCTGAATGCATTGAGCGCTGAATCGATTCAGACTTTGTTGACACAAGCTTTGCAAAATGACTCTTTCTTGCAGGAAAGACATATCCTGATTGAAGAATTTGATGCCCTGATCCAGTTCGCAGCAGGAGATGCCCGCAAGGCACTGAATTTGCTGGATCTGATTGCTAGTACCTTTGAAGCGGATATAGAAAATATCATCACCAATGCGGTGGTGGTCAAAGTCGCACAGCAGAATATTGCCCGTTATGACAAGTCCGGTGAACAGCACTATGATCTGGTCTCGGCCTTTATTAAATCAATTCGTGGCAGTGATCCGGATGCAGCCTTGTACTGGATGGCTCGCATGCTCAAAGGCGGCGAAGATCCGGTGTTTATTGCACGGCGCATGTTGATTGCCGCATCCGAAGATATCGGCAACTCGAATCCAAATGCCTTGCTATTGGCTGGTGAGTGTTTCCGTTCTGTGCAAGCCGTAGGCATGCCGGAATGCCGGATTATTTTGGGACAATGTGCGGTTTATCTGGCGACCAGTGCCAAAAGTAACAGTACCTATCTGGCGATTAACAAGGCGATGGAACTCGCAGACAAAACTTCAAATCTGCCAGTGCCTTTGCACTTAAGGAATGCACCGACCAAACTGATGAAAGAGCAGGGCTATGGCGTGGATTATCTGTATCCGCATAACTATCCTGAGCATTTTGTGCTACAAGAATATATGCCGCCAGAACTGAAAGATACCAAACTGTATGAATCAGCACGTAATAAACGTGAAGTTGAAGGGGAGCGTTTACAGCAACGCCGTTGGCAACAGCAACAACAGCAGCAATAAAGCTGGGTATCTCAACCGATTGAACAAAGAAAAAAAAGCCCAATTCAAGGCGAATTGGGCTGAAAGTAGGATGTTTTTTTGAGGGAGATAACATCCTAGAGGGTAGAGGAGAAATCTGGTCGGCAAATATGGAGTGAAGTGCATCGACTCACTGATTTGCCTGGTATGAGATAATATTAATGCATGTGGTTTTTGATGTAAAAACGATCATTTTAATAATAAAAATTTATTTTTCCGATTAAAAGCCGGAAATAAAAAACCGAGCTAAAAAGCTCGGTTTTTTCGAATCTGCGCATTTACAGATTAGATGTTGTCTAGATTGATACCTAAACGGCCAGCTACTTCTTCATAGGCTTCAACTACGCCGCCTAAACCTTGACGGAAACGGTCTTTATCTAGTTTTTTCTTGGTGTCTTTGTCCCATAGACGGCAACCGTCTGGAGAGAATTCATCACCAAGTACGATACGGTCGTGGAACACGCCGAATTCAAGCTTAAAATCAACCAGAATCATATTCCCTGCGTCAAACAATGCTTTAAGCACGTCGTTCACTTGGTAAGTCAATTCTTTCATTTTCGCCAATTGTTCAGCAGTTGCCCAACCTAAAGCAATGGCTTGTGACTCATTGACCATTGGATCACCAAGCGCATCATCTTTAAAGAACAATTCAAATGTTGGAGGAGTCAGTTCCTTGCCTTCTTCCACACCCAGGCGGCGGCATAAAGAACCTGCTGCATAGTTACGGATCACACATTCAACCGGGATCATATCCAGTTTTTTTACCAGCACTTCATTTGGAGTCAATAGCTTTTCAAAGTGGGTCTCAATTCCCGCTTCTGCCAGTTTTTCCATAATGAAGGCGTTAAAACGGTTGTTCACCTTGCCTTTACGATCTAGTTGCTCAATTTTTTCGCCATTGAATGCTGAGGCATCATCGCGAAAGACTAAAATCAGATGGTCTGAACTGTCTGTGGTGTAGACAGATTTCGCTTTACCAGTATAGAGCAAGGTTTGTTTTAACATGAGGGAACCTTTTACAAAAAAAATGCCTAGAAATGTCTAGGCTGGCCAATTTTGGTAAATCTGGTTGAGCAGTTCTGCGGCTTTTTCACGGTCGGCAAAACTGTTATCGGCATTGAACACAGCGAGGTTATTACTTGAACCGACAGAAGATAATCTTAATACATAGGTCTGCTGGTCGACTTTAATCGTGACTTCATAACGATTTTTGCTCTGCACAACGATGCTATGATTCAGACTGCTGAGGGTGGCAAGTGTATATTGCCAAATTGTAGCAGAATTTCCCTCAATTTTAAGCAGCGGATTAAGATTTCCGTCAGTGACCAACTGTGGTTGACCCACCGTATTGGTTTCGGTTAGATCAGCTGTATTTGAGTTTTCAGTCTGGGCTTGTGGGCGTGGCAAGGCAAAACGGTTGCCACGCTGGTTTTCAAGCTTCGGTGCATGTTCAATTGCAAGCGGATCAACTGTTGGAGCAGGATACAATGGCGTTGCAGGACGAACCATGGCGCCTTCAGGATATTGTAAAGCTTCCAGGGTAGTAGTCTCTTTATAGTCTAAAGTGCCGTTATTAAAGGCCATTGAACTACAACCTGCCAAACTGAATACTGAAAGTGTAAGGCTAAGTCCTAAACGTAATTGCATAATCTTGTGCTCTTTTATTTAATAACGCCCGCTTCGACCAGTGCTTCATGAAGTGGAGCGCGATATTGTTCTGCAAGTGGTGTTAATGGAAGGCGAATACCTGTACCAATTAAGCCCATGTCATGGAGTGCCCATTTCACAGGAATTGGGTTCGATTCGCAAAATAAAATATTGTGTAAATTTGCAACCTGAGCATTTAGCTGTTCAGCTGTGGCTGCATCACCAGCAATGGCAGCGGCACACACTTCGCTCATGGCTTTCGGAGCCACGTTTGCCGTGACCGAGATATTACCTTTGGCGCCATGTCCGATCAGTTGATATGCAGTCGCATCATCACCCGAATAAACAGTCATATCTTTGCCTACAAGGCCTTGTAGCAATTCAGTACCGCGCGGCACATCGCCAGTCGCATCTTTAATACCGATAATTTGTGGAATATCCGCCAGACGAATCACGGTTTCATTGGCCATATCTACACCGGTACGACCTGGAACATTATAAAGAATCTGTGGCAGGTCAACCGCTTCAGCAATGGCTTTATAATGCTGGTATAAGCCTTCCTGAGTCGGTTTATTATAATACGGCGTCACCAGTAAAGCGGCATCTGCCCCTAGCTCTTTGGCTTCGCGAGTCAGTTCGATCGCTTCACGGGTCGAGTTTGCACCTGTACCAGCAATAATAGGAATACGTTTGTTGGCCACACGAATGATTTCTTTGATCACCTGGGTGTGTTCACTCATGCTGAGAGTAGAGGCTTCGCCTGTCGTTCCAACAGCAACAATACTGTTGGTGCCCTCTGCAATATGCCATTCAACCAGCTTCTCGAGACCCTTCCAATCTACGCTGCCATCTTCAAACATAGGGGTGACGATTGCGACTATGGAACCTTGAATGGTCTGTGCTTGCTGAGTCATTTTAAAAAACTATCCTATTTGTCCATCCGAAAGGAATGAGAAAACATAAATTGGGATGGATTTGTATTTTGATTTATAGCAAATTCAATAGATTTGCATTGAATTGAATATTGCTTATGCAAATTATGACTGATCAAACGCATAAGAACAATATGCTTTAGTAAAAGCTACTGAATTCTTTATACAAAGCCTTTTGGAAACAATCAAGTAATAAATAAGATGATTTATAAAGCAAAATCCTGAGACCAAAGTTATGTCTCCAGTCTAAACAAAAGAGGATATTGCCCCAAATGAACCCAATAATGATAAGGCTTGTGCAAAAAGATCAGCTGAAATCTGCCATTTTTATGCCTTTTGATTTTTGATTAATAGTTATATTGGATAAATTGAGACCTCGTACATCTTGATCGCGTTCTCGTACCAAGACAAATAGATCCAAAAACTACTAAGACTAATCTTTTTTAAATATCAATAAATTGAGAATTTTTTTTCTTATCGGTTAATTTTTTAACTTGATGTATAAGCTTTAAACTCTAAGTCTTGAACTTTATGATGTTCTGATTAAGTGTTTTTGCGACTTTATCAGTCAGCATCTTCAATTCATCTACTTCAGCTCCTTATGGAATATCCAAGCAAAACGTTCAACTTATTGATAGTTATTTCTGCAATCAGGCTCATAGATGATGGCTGTCTTTTGTAACGCTGATTGAACAAGGATAATCCAATGGAAAAATCAGACAATAAGCATGCTATCGTCACGGTCGCGATCTGTTTTCTGATTGCGGTGATTGAAGGCTTAGATATTCAGGCAGCCGGAATTGCTGCTGCAGGTATTCGTGAGCATTTTGGTCTCGATAGTTCCCAGTTGGGTGTGTTTTTTAGTGCAGGGATTCTGGGTTTATTACCGGGTGCACTGGTTGGTGGTCGATTTGCGGACCGCATTGGCCGTAAGAAAGTCTTGATCTGGTCAACAGCAATATTTGCTGTATTTACCTTATGTACGGTTTGGGTCAATAGCTTTAACAGCTTGCTGGCAGTGCGTTTCCTGGCTGGAGCAGGTCTGGGCGGCGCAATGCCGATTCTGATCACACTCGCCTCTGAAGCTGTATCTCCACAAAATCGTGGTCGTGCAGTGGGCTTGATGTACTGTGGCATGCCAGTTGGTGCAGCAATTTTATCTTTAATTGCGGCGACTGAATTTGGCGCCAACTGGAAAAATGTTTTCTATCTCGGTGGCCTGTTACCGATTTTTGCCATTCCGCTGATGATGCTATTTTTGCCTGAATCGAAGGAATACCTGAAAGCACAGAATAAAACGGCTGCAGAGCTTGCTGTTGCACCGCAAGGTTCATTCAAGGACCTGTTTAATTCGGACAACCTGTTACGTACGCTATGTATCTGGGTGAGCTACTTCTTTACCTTGATGGTGGTTTACATCATGTTGAGCTGGTTGCCATCATTGTTTATGGAACTTGGCTTTACCCGTAAAGATGGTTCAACTGCACAATTCTACTTCATGTTTACAGCGACGATTGGTACGATTATTTTGGGTATGCTGACCGACCGCTGGAAGAAAGCCTATGTGATCCTGTTGATGTATGGGGGTATTCTGGCAGGTCTACTGGCGCTGAATGGTGCAAGCTCGCTGAACCAGATGTATATGGCAGCAGCATTGGCCGGTGCCTTCGTGATTGGCTGTCAGGGTGTACTGTATGCCTTCGGTAGTATCGTTTATCCGACTGAGGTGCGTGGTACTGGTGTTGGTGTTGCATCTGCAGTTGGCCGTATCGGTGCCATGCTGGGGCCAGTCATTGCCGGTCAGTTACTGACGGCAGGTTTCGGTGCTGCGGGGGTCATTACTGCTGCGATCCCATGTATCATCATCTCTGCATTATGTATGCTGTTCCTGGTGAACCGCACTAAAGTGTAAGGTTCAACGATTTAAAAAAGCCTGCTCTTGCAGGCTTTTTTATTTTCAGAATTTAAGAATTAAATACACTGTTTTATTATTAAAAAGACTCATCACTTTATCTTAAAACTTATTTTTTTTGCAGAGATCTAGCTTGATACAAGCCCGGAACTCATCTCATATTTGTCAAAAACAATGAATCTATTGATCTGCTCATATACACATGCCGAGAATACACAGTCATGCCATTTTTAACCGTAGAGCTAAAAATCCTGAGGTATTTTGCGCTATGCTTGGGCATAAATCGAGATTTCAATGGATGAAAACAGATGCAGAATAATGTTGCTTTACTGGTCGTAGACGTACAAAGAGGATTTACCCCGGGAGGCAATCTGGCTGTAGCCAATGCTGACCAGATTATTCCAAATATTAATCTATTGGGGCAGCATTTTAAGCATATTATCCTGACCCAAGACTGGCATCCGGACAACCATATTTCTTTTGCAGACAACCACCCCGGCAAAGTAGCCTATGACAGCATTCAGCTGGATTATGGCACTCAGGTCTTATGGCCAAAGCATTGTGTGCAAGGGACACGCGATGCCGAACTGCATCCGGATTTAAATTTACCGCAAGCACAACTCATCATTCGCAAGGGTTTTCATTCCCAGATCGACAGTTACTCGGCCTTTATGGAAGCTGACCAGAAAACCCCGACGGGTCTTGCCGGCTATCTGCGTGAACGTGGGATTGATACCGTATTTGTGGTCGGGATTGCTACGGACTTTTGTGTGGCCTGGACTGCAATCGATGCCTGCAAACTGGGCTTTAAAACCTATGTGATTGCCGATGCCACCAAGGGCATTGACCTGAATGGTTCCTTGCAACATGCCTGGCAAGATATGCTGTCGCATGGCGTAAAACGTATCTATGTGAAAGATATTGTTCAAGCAGCTTAACACTGGATAGGGATAGAACTTAATATCCCTTTGATCTTATTTATATTTGAATATAAAAATTCAGGCATCAACGGGTGCCTGTTTTATCTTGCTTTTTCTCCCTTAATGTCACCTGGATGAAACCCATGTCAGCCTTGCTCCAGTTTAGCCAATTTGTCCAAAAAACCTTTGCTTTATGGGTGCTGCTTTTTTCCGGCATTGCCTTGATGATCCCTGAAGTTTTTGTCTGGTTACGGGCTTATATTCCGTGGATGTTGGGCATCATCATGTTCGGCATGGGCATGACCATGACCGTCGGAGATTTTAAAAGTGTCTTGCAAAGTCCGAAGGCAGTAGCGATTGGCGTCGTCGCCCAGTTTATGGTGATGCCGGGTTTGGCCTTTTTGCTGTGCAAGCTGTTCCAGCTGCCACCAGAGATTGCCATCGGGGTAATCTTGGTGGGTTGCTGTCCGGGCGGAACTGCATCCAATGTGATTACCTATATGGCCAAGGGCAATACTGCCTTGTCGGTCGCCTGTACCTCGGTTTCGACTTTACTGGCGCCCATTTTAACTCCGGCCATTTTCTATGTGTTGGCCAGTCAGTGGATTGAGATCAATGCCTGGTCGATGCTGGTGTCGATCTTACAGGTGGTGTTATTCCCAATTATTCTGGGCTTAATCGTACGGGCGCTACTCAAGCAAAAAGTCACGGCCTATATTCAGGTCATGCCGTTGATTTCTGTGATTGCGATTGTGGCAATTGTCGCGGCGATTATTGCCGGCAGTAAAGCCCAGATTCTGGAGTCTGGGTTAATGATTTTAGGAATCGTAGCCTTACACAATGGTATGGGCTATTTACTGGGTTATTGGGCCAGTCGTATATTTCACTTGGCAGAAATAGACTGTCGTGCAGTATCCATTGAAGTCGGTATGCAGAATTCTGGTCTGGGTGTGGCTTTGGCGGCAACCCATTTTGTTGCATCTCCAATGACAGCTTTGCCAAGCGCCATTTTTAGCCTGTGGCATAATATTTCAGGGCCAGCTTTAGCCACTTATTGGGCTGCCAGACAAACTGAAAAAACAGACACCTAATTGCAGTTTGATGACAGCGCGCAACAAGCCAGAGGATGATTTTTTATAATTTTAAAAATTAAAATATTAATTTATATGGATTTATCGAACTTTGTAACATAAGTGTCATGAAGTCTGCCTAAGATCGCCCCTCAATGATGTGAAACAACAGACTGTAATCAGCAGCATTGAGAGGGCATGGAACAATTTCAGCATTCGTCAGCGACCTATTTTAATCGGGAACTTTCCTTATTTGAATTTCAGCGTCGTGTCTTGGCACAAGCACTTGATCCGAATTTACCGATTTTAGAGCGCTTAAACTTCCTGATTATTTTTTCCCGTAATCTGGATGAGTTTTTTGAAATCAGGATTGCCGGGCTGATGAAACAGCAAGACCTGAATGCGACTACCCGGACGCCTGATGCTGTACCCACCGAGCTGATTCTACAAGAACTGTCCCAGTCCATTCATGCCACAGTTAACAAACAGTATGAGGTGCTGAATCATGCGATTTTGCCTGAACTTCAGGCGCAAGGGATTCAGTTTCTTCAATACCAGGATCTTCTGGAAAAACATAAGGCCTGGATTGCAGCCTTTTTTGCCAAAGAAGTGCAACCGGTATTGACCCCGATCAGTCTGGATCCTTCACATCCTTTTCCACGTTTGGTGAATAAAAGTCTGAACTTTATTATCAGCTTGGAAGGTAAAGATGCCTTTGGCCGTGAAATCGAGATGGCGATTGTGCCAGCACCACGTTCCTTACCGTGCCTGATTAAAATTCCGGAAGACGTCACCGGAAACAATACCACCCAGATTTTTCTGACTGCGATCATTCAGCAGCATATCAGTGATTTGTTCCCGGGCATGAAAGCGACCGGATGTTATGCTTTTCGGGTCACCCGCAACGCCGATCTGGTACTGTCAGAAGATGTTGATGATCTGGCAGTGGCTTTAAAAGACGAACTGTGTTCGCGCCGCTTTGGTCGTGCAGTACGTCTGGAAATTGAAAATGACTCTCCACAGAATATCATCGACTATTTGCTAGATGAATTTGATTTGACGGAACAGGAACTGTACCGGATTGATGGACCGATCAATTTGTCCCGTCTGAGTACCAGCTTTGAGCGTCCGGAATTAAAGTATCCGCATTTTAGTCCGGTCATTCCGAAAATTTTCCGTAAACAGAAAAGTATTTTTGAAATTTTAAAGGCACAGGATGTACTGCTGCATCATCCTTTTGATTCATTCCAGCCGGTGATTACTTTACTGCGCGAAGCGGCCAAGGACCCGGCGGTGCTGGCGATCAAGCAGACGCTGTACCGTAGTGGGCCAGACTCAGAAATCGTTCAGGTGCTGGCAGAGGCTGCACGGAATGGCAAGGAAGTCACGGCTGTGATTGAACTGCGGGCGCGTTTCGATGAAGAATCCAATATTATGGTGGCAAATATCCTGCAAGAAGCCGGGGCAGTGGTGGTCTATGGCATCGTCGGTTATAAGACCCATGCCAAAATGATTCTGATCGTCCGGCGTGAAAATCAGGAATTACTGCGTTATGCGCATTTGGGCACCGGAAACTATCATGCCGGTAATGCCCGAATGTACACCGATTACGGCCTGATGACCACACAGCCGGATATCTGTGAAGATGTGCACCGCATGTTCCAGGAATTGACCGGCATGGGGAAAATGGCCAAACTGAAAGCCTTGCTGCATGCACCGTTTACCCTGCATAGCGAACTGTTGAAACTGATTGAACAGGAAAAGACATTTGCCCTGGCTGGCAAAGCCGCGCAGATCATCATCAAGGTGAATGCGCTTACCGAACCGCAATTAATTGCTGCCCTGTATCAGGCTTCGCAGGCCGGGGTAAAAATTGACCTTATTGTGCGTTCAATCTGCTGTCTGATTCCACAAGTTACCGGTATGTCGGAAAATATTCGGGTACGTTCAATCGTAGGACGTTTCCTGGAACATACCCGGGTCTATTATTTTGAGCATGGCGGCGCCAAGAAACTGTATTGTGCCAGTGCCGACTGGATGGGGCGCAACCTGTTTTCCAGGGTTGAAACCTGTTTCCCGGTGCTGGATCCAGAGCTGAAAAAACGGATTTATAAAGATGGCCTGATCAGTTATTTAAAAGATTGTCAAAATGCATGGGAGTTAGATGCCGATGGTCAGTGGCATAAAGTCCCTTGTCAGTATCCGGCCCAGCCTTATAATGCCCAGCAATATCTGCTGGAACAAAAACAGTTAAAAATTTAAAGGGTAGGCCAAGATACGCTGGCGTATTTGTTTTGTACCCATCAAAAAGCCGGATATTGAATCCGGCTTTTTTAATTGCAATATTCAGTGATATTTATGAGGCTTTGGACTGTTTGGATTTTAGAATTTCGGTTCTAAAAGTCTGTGCCAGCTCGGCGCTTTCAGCATCCATCCCATTCACCACAAAAGCATGACGGGTCAGGACATTGGTTGGATTCGGCATGCTGACCAGCTGGAAGTGATCACTCACATCTTTCAGCAAGGTGTTCGGTACATGTAAGGCACTTTCTTTCGCGACCAGATGCTGAGTCAGGCGCTCAGCGGCCTGTACCGAGCTGAGCTGCATCTCCTCGACTTTAGAAGCAATCGCGCTGCGGGTTTGTAGTACAAAACGTTTTTCTTCACGATAGCGTTTATACAGGACTTCCGAAAGCAGCTGGAACACAGCACTGATCATGGTCAGGCAGGCCAGGGCATTCGGTTTGTCTGCCGCGATACTGATGGTGGCACCTTTTTCATCAAATTTATGTACGGTACAAATATCAGAACTATTCAACTTATAGCGTTGCACACAGAGTTCGGTGGCTTTATTCAGAAAAATCTGGCAAAGATTGAAATAAGGCACCGAAACGGTTTTATTCACGCTATCCAGTAATTGTTTTGGATCGTAGAACTGGATGTTTAAGCTCAGGCTATTACTCTCCAGTGCCGCCGGCTTATGTTCTTTTTCTTTGGCTTTATTTTTCACTGCCTGTTGGGCTTGGGCAATCGCCAGTGCCGCATTATGCTTTTCCTGCTCCAATGCCTGGGTCAGGGTCTGAATCTCGAATTTCAGCCGCGATTCGTTATTGATGCGCGCCAGATATTCGGTGCGGCTTGGACGTGCCACGGCACGATAAGCGACCCAGAGCAGACCATGAATGATGAAAGAGAACAGAATCGCCAGCCATTGTGTCCGCAAAATTTCACCAATACTTGGTTCAATCAGGGTGATTTCAATCACACCGACTTTTTTCTCGTTTTGCAGCGCATCACGGACAAAAACTTCACCCTCGCGAGTTTTGGTCAGTCCGCCAGTGGCTAAAACCTGAGCTTTTGCATCCAGGATCCGGATGGAAGCGACACTTGGATTGGTGGCATAACGATTTGCCAGCAAAGCCAGAGAAACGCGGTTGGGCGGTTCAAGCTCAGACAGGCTGTCTGTCACCAGTTGACTGGTGATCAGCTGTCCCTGATTGGCACGGTTTTCATTCAGTTGGTGAGTGGTTGCCAATACCAGTAAAAAGGTATGCAGAGCAAAACTTACAATCAATAGGCTAGCAAATAGCCCTTGTCTAGGCGCATTCAACGTAAACTTCCAAGGCAATTCTGTTCAATTTCGATTATGATTCTAACAATAGTTGTAGCTCAGACCCGAGTCAATTCATGCGAGAAATCATTCTTATATCATTCTTAGGACCTGACCAGCCTAATCAATTTACACGATTAATGCAGGTTTTGTCCGCCTATTCCCTACAGATTTTAGATGTAGGGCAAGCGGTTATTCATAATCAGTTAACCTTAGGTATTGTTGTAGCCTCTGAAGACCAGACAGCGACAGCATTAGCCATGAAGGAGATCCTGATTCTAGCACATGATATCGGGTTAACTGTGCGCTTTAAACCGATCTCTGCGACTGAATATGATCAGTGGGTCAAAGAGGGTGGACGCACACGTTATATCGTAACGGCATTGGCCCCTGAATTAAATGCCTCTCATCTGCAAGCCGTGACCCAGATTGTCTCGGGTCAGGGTTTTAATATTGAAACCGTGACCCGCCTGTCTGGTCGTCCCGTTTTAGATGGTCAGAGTGCCGGTCCAAAACGTGCTTGTGTCCAGTTTGGTTTAAGCGGACAAATGTTGGATGCAGCTGCCATGCGCGCGGCCTGCCTCAGCCTGTCGAATGAACTGAATGTCGATGTTGCGGTGCAGGAAGATAATGCCTATCGCCGTAACCGCCGTCTGGTTTGCTTTGATATGGACTCGACCCTGATCGAGCAGGAAGTTATTGACGAACTGGCAATTGAAGCCGGTGTTGGTGAGCAGGTCGCTGAAATTACCGAACGTGCCATGCAAGGCGAGCTGGACTTCCAGCAAAGCTTCCGTGCCCGTGTGGCTTTATTAAAAGGTATGGACGCATCGGTACTTCCGAAAATTGCCGAGCGCCTGACCATTACCGAAGGGGCGGAACGCCTGATTTCGACTTTAAAAGCACTAGGTTACCGTACTGCAATCCTTTCAGGTGGTTTTCAGTATTTTGCACAATATCTGCAAACTAAACTGGATATTGATGAAGTGCATGCCAATGCACTCGATGTTCAGGATGGTGTTGTTACCGGTGAAGTCAAAGGCCATATCGTCGATGGCGCACGCAAAGCACTCTTGCTCGGTGAAATCGCCCAGGAGATGGGAATTTCCCTGGAACAAACCATTGCAGTCGGTGATGGCGCCAATGATTTACCAATGCTATCCATTGCAGGACTTGGTGTGGCTTTCCGTGCCAAACCTCTGGTACGCCAAAACGCCAATCAGGCAATTTCTAGCGTCGGTCTGGACGGTGTGCTGTATCTGCTCGGTGTACATGATAAAGACCTGAACCGTGCATAAGTACAGGCTTTGATTGATTTTAAACGCGACCTCCGGGTCGCGTTTTTTATTGCTTATGATGTGAGTTGCATAAGTGAGCGATGAAATTTGCCTACAAAAACATCGATCATCTTAAACGGAAAAATAATTTTTTAACTTAAAAAAACTACTGATAATTTTGTAATGACACGCCAACATTGGTGCAGTCATTGATCCACAAAAATGTGAAAAGCAAAAAATGTAATGACAATATAATATCGCGACAAAGTATGTCGTTAGGCTGGAAGACAGGACTTTTTTTATGCAAAAAACTCAGCATAATGCAGGCATAGAGATACAAATCAACAGATTCCATTTTATTGATTTAACGAAATTCAATAGATAGAAGCGTTGCAATATCAAGCGGAAACTATCTATCTGGATGGAGGGGGTTATATGGTAACAGCGAATTTAGCAACGATTGTGGGCTTCAGTTTAGTCGCTGTAGCTGTGCTTGCTGTGTTCTTCTCGCCTTATCGTCGCTGGTTAAGCTTTATGGCGGCCGGGATGCTGGTATGGGGCCTGATCGAGGTGATTCGTGTAGGAACTCAAACCTGGTTTGAGCTACCAATGACGTATAGTTACCTGAGCGCGTTAACTGCGGTCATGATAGTCGTGACTGGCCTGTTGTTGCGTGAAGATCGTCGTGCTGAGCGTGCTTTGGCAAAACGCCGTTGCATCGAACATACGCCAGTGTATGAAGACGACCAGCAGCAGCTTTCAAGCCGTTAATTCTACAAGTTGCAATGAAAAAAATGCACCCACGGGTGCATTTTTCAGTTTGGAAATATGATACAAACTGCATAATCCACCTAGCCCAGAACTATGCTAGGATATTTGTCAATTTTCGTACAATTAGAATAGGCATCCTCCATGAAACTGTCGTCCATTCCTGTGTTAAAACTTCCTCTCGTCGATATGAGTACAGATCCGCTGGACTTACTGGTCGTAGGTTTAGCTTTACGTATGAAGCAGTTGGCACGTACCAGCCCAAAATTCATTGAACTGGTACATGGACGTCAATTCCGTATTCAGATTGGTACGGATGAAGGCATGGCACGTCAGATTATTGTGGATAACGGTCATATCGATACGGTTTCGGGTGATGCTGAAAAAGCTGATTTTGTGTTGCAGTTTGCTGACAGTGAGCAGGGTGTAAAGACCTTGGTCAAAGGTGACCCGACGGCATTTATGACCGGCATGCAAAGTGGCACGATCAAAATGGAAGGTGACTTCGGCCTGCTGGTCTGGTTTAACCAAGTGGCGAAGATGATTCCACCAAAATTGCCAAAGCCAGTCAAAGAAAAAGTGAAAATGGTACGTCAGTTTATTAAAGAAAAAACTGGTAAATAAGAAACTTCCGCTTAGTTCCCCCTCCTTTTTAAAGGAGGGGCTAGGGGAGGATTAAATAAAAAAAGCCCTCAAATATGAGGGCTTTTTGAATTCTGGAATAATTAAAACTTATTCAACTTCCAGATTAAACGTCACCGGCCCATCATTGACCAGATGCACTTTCATGTCGGCGGCAAAAATACCGGTTTGCACATGTTCAAACTGGCTTTGGGCATATTCTACCAGCTGCTCATAAAGTGCTTTAGCCTCGGCAGGCGGCATAGCGGGGCCAAAGTCTGGACGTAAACCCTTGTGGGTCTGTGCCATCAAGGTAAATTGTGAAACCAGCAATAAACCACCGTCGGCCTGGGCAACGTTCCAGCCCATTTTACCCTGTTCATCATCAAAGAAGCGGTATTTCAATATCTTATCAATCAGCTTTTTGCCTTTTTCCAGATTGTCATCTTTACCTAAACCTAGAAAAACCAGAATTCCTTTTTCAATTTCCCCGGTGGTTTCACCCTCGACCACAACTTTAGCTTCTAAAACTCTTTGTAATAAGGCACGCATTTTACATATGGACTGATAACGATAGATGGAGGTGATTGTAGCAAGAATAAAATCTGGAGCAGTATTAGATGCCGTTTTTATGAGCTTTAAATATATGAAAATCAATTGATTAATTTTTATAAATTCATTAAAGCGATTGAATTAATAAAAATAATCTGTTTTATCTATTTATTGTGTTGGCGTATCTTAGCCCATGCAGGAAAGGTAATAAATTGAGAGATTTAGAAATGTTTAAGCGTTCATTACTGGTTGCAATGCTTGCAACTGTCACAGCTACACAAGCTGCTCCTTTAACAAAAGATAATGGCGCGCCAGTCGGTGATAACCAGAACTCGATCACTGCGGGTCCAAATGGTTCTGTACTCCTTCAGGATGTTCAACTGGTACAAAAATTACAACGTTTTGGTCGAGAGCGTATTCCTGAGCGTGTGGTACATGCGCGTGGTACTGGGGCTTATGGTGAATTTGTTACTACGAAAGATCTGTCTGATTTAACAATTGCTTCTTTATTCAAGGCCGGTACCAAAACTCCAGTTTTTGTGCGTATGTCTACCGTCATTCATGGTAAAAGTTCACCAGAAACCCTACGTGACCCTCATGGTTTCGCCATCAAATTCTATACCCAGGAAGGTAACTGGGACTTAGTCGGTAACCAGACGCCAGTCTTCTTTATCCGTGATGCGATCAAATTCCCGGATTTCATCCATGCGATGAAACCAAGCCCGGTCACCAATGTACAAGATGCCAACCGTGTATTTGACTTCCTGTCTAGCCAGCCTTGGGCAACCAACATGCTGACTTATGTTTATGGCAAGCAAGGTGTCCCAACCAGCTACCGCGAACAGGACGGTTTCGGTGTACATGCCTACAAACTGTATAACGACAAAGGCGAATACAAATACGTGAAATTCAACTTCCGCTCTAAACAAGGCGTGAAGGGCTTGAACGTGAAAGAAGCGGCTGAGCAGCAAGGTAAAGATTTCAACCACTTGACCAATGATCTTTATAACAACATCTATGCAGGTAACTTCCCGAAATGGGACCTGTATATTCAGGTGCTTGATCCTAAAGATCTAAACAGCTTTGATTTTGATCCGCTAGATCCAACTAAAATCTGGCCAACTGAGCTGGTTCCAGAAACCAAAGTCGGTACTTTGACGCTGAACCGTATGCCAAAGAACTTCTTCAACGAGACTGAACAGTCGGCATTTGCACCAGGTAACCTGGTACCAGGTATCGAGCCATCAGAAGACCGTCTGTTACAAGGCCGTATCTTCTCTTACTCGGATACCCAAATGTACCGTTTAGGCGCGAATCACCAGCAAATTCCGGTGAACCGTCCAGTAGTAAATGTGAACAACAATAATCAGGATGGCTACATGAATATCTCTGAGCGTGACTCGGATGTGAACTATGAGCCAAGCCGTAAAGAGCCAAAAGCTGCAACTGAAAAAGCACGTGCGGTACAAACACCATTATCTGGTCATGTACAGCAAATTGGTGTGAAAGAGCAGAACTTCAAGCAGGCAGGTGAGCTGTACCGTTCATACACGGCTAAAGAGAAAGATGACCTGATCATGAACCTTGCTGCTGACTTAGGTGCAGTGAAAAATTCAGAAACCAAGCACATCATGTTGTCTTACTTCTACAAGGCAGATGCTGACTACGGTACCCGCATGACCAAGGCAGTGAACGGTAACCTGGCGACTGTTAAAGCCACAGCAGCACAACTCAAAGACTGATTTCGATTGGTCGATCAGGATTGGTGACTAGGGCTTAAGAAGTCACCTCCGCAAAGTCCTGTAGAATTCCAAACCTTTCCTGCACCCTAGGGGGAGTTCTACAGGCAACTTGTTTGTTCCAATTTAAAATGCATTTCAAGATTCAACCGCATTGAAATGAATTCGATTTCTGCTGGAGTTCATCATGAAAGTTATGTCATCTGTATTTTTAGCCAGTATTCTCGCGATAGGTTCCGCATTCGCAAACGTGACTGTCGCGAAGGAGATCTCCCCCGCTAAAAGCGTGGACAATGTTCAGATGAACTCACAACAGGAATTGGTCGACCTGTTCTTTGCTGCCGCCAAAATTGGCAATAGCGAAGTCATCAACGAATTTTTAAAACATGGCTTTCCGGTCGATGTACGCAATAAAGACGGTTATACACCACTGATGATGGCGACTTATTATGGCCATCAGGATATTGTCAGTAGTTTGCTTAAGCATGGGTCAGACCGCTGCGCTCGAGACAATCGAGGCAATACGGCCTTGATGGGGGCTTTATTCAAGATGGAATTTGCGATTGCCAAGCAGTTGCGTCAGGTTGATTGTGATGCCCAGGTGCAAAAAAACGGACAAAAGACCACAGCCGAATTTGCCAAGGTGATTGGTCAGGAAAAACAGTTGCAGAAACTGATTCAGGAACAGGAAAAAGCTCAGGTCAAATCACAGAAATAAAGCGGGTTATGCTTCTGATACTTTTGTCGCAAATACAGCCAGCTGTACGTAAATCCTGCATTATTGCACGACTTTTTATGCTTTAATGCAGAGATAAGCACAGCGATATTCCCTTAGTTATGGCTCCAATTATCCATTCTCTGTTAGATACTGACTTGTACAAATTCACCATGTTACAAGTGGTCTTACACAAGTTTCCGCAAACGCATAGTGTCTACCATTTCCGTTGTCGTAATCTGGAAGATACAGTCTATCCACTGACGGATATTCTGGATGATCTCAATCATCAACTGGACCTGCTGTGTCAGCTCAAATTCAAAGAAGATGAACTGCAATATTTAAGAAGCTTACGTTTTATCAAAAGCGATTTTGTGGATTATCTGGAACTGTTCCAGCTCAAGCGCCGTTTCATCAAGGCCAGTATCGACAGTCAAGGCCGTCTGGATATTGTGGTGGAAGGCCCGATGGTTCAGGCGATGATGTTCGAGATCTTCGTACTGGCGATTGTCAATGAACTGTATTTCAGCCGCATTCGCACGCCTGAAGTGTTGGTTGAAGGCGAACACCGTTTAAAAGCCAAAATCGAGCTATTAAAACAGTATGATGCTGCGCAAAACCCCAATGATCCACCATTTTTGGTGTCAGATTTTGGTACGCGTCGCCGTTACAGTTTCGATTGGCAAAAGCATGTGGTCGAAGAATTTCACAAAGCCGCACCGCATGTGTTCCGTGGGACCAGTAATGTACTGTTAGCCAAAGAGCTGGGCATTACCCCGATTGGTACCATGGCGCATGAATTCCTGCAAGCTTTTCAGGCGCTGGACGTACGTTTACGTAATTTCCAGAAATCTGCACTGGAAAGCTGGGTACAGGAATATCGTGGTGACTTGGGTATTGCCTTGACCGATGTGGTGGGGATGGATGCATTCCTGCGCGACTTTGATCTGTACTTTGCCAAGCTGTTTGATGGCTTGCGTCATGATAGTGGCGACCCTTATGAATGGGGTGACAAGGCCTATGCGCATTATAAAAAGCTGAAAATAGACAGCAAAACCAAGATGCTGACTTTTAGTGATGGCCTGAATCTGGAAAAAGCCTGGAAATTGCATCAGTACTTTAAAGACCGTTTTCAGGTCAGTTTCGGCATTGGCACCAATCTGACCAATGATATGGGGCAAACCCCACTCAATATTGTGCTGAAACTGGTGGAATGTAACCGTCAGTCAGTAGCCAAAATCTCGGATAGTCCGGGCAAAACCATGACCGATAATGATACGTTCCTGGCCTATTTACGTCAGGTTTTTGAGATCAATGAACCTGCCTAAGTCAGTTTGAACAATTCATAATTTTAAAGAACCGTGTCTATGCAGATGCGGTTTTTTTATGCAAGAGTATTTAAGACCAGGGTTTAGCTAAAATCTTGCTAATCATCTGCAAAGAAAGCGCATAAGTCTAAAAACCAGCTGTGCTAAGATCAATAGGATTTGACCAATAATAGCCATGATAACGATGACCGCTGCAGCTTTTAATTTTGGCCTGCTGATTGAGGCAGAAGATTTAGTTCCCTATTTGGGCCATGAAAAACTTCGTATTGTCGACCTGAGCCGTGCCTCTGTGTATGAGCAGCTGCATATTCCGCATGCCTTGCATTTAAAGCCTAAATTTCTGGTGCGTCAGGAAGAAACGGCAATGGGACTGTTGCCGGACGCGGATGGCTTGCAGGCTCTCATTGATTATCTGAATATTTCTCCTGAGCATCATGTGGTGGCTTATGATGATGAGGGCGGGGCATGGGCCGGGCGTTTGCTCTGGAACCTGCATTGTCTGGGCTTTGAAAATACCAGCTTATTGAATGGTGGGATTCATGCCTGGCTCGGTGCAGGCTTGCCGACTTCTTCCAGTCAGGAACAGTTTGCACCAGTGAAGAACGTGTTGCAGGTCAATCTTGAGCATCAGGCGAATTTTCAGATTGGCTATGATGAACTGCGCCAACAGGTTGAAAATCAACAGGTTCAAATTTGGGATTGCCGTACAGAAGATGAATATACTGGCCTACGTTTAGCGGCTCGACGCGGCGGTCACATTCCGGGAGCACGTCATTTTGAATGGAGTACTGCCCTTAATCGTGAAAATCATTTAAAATTACAGCCTTTACCACGTACTCAGCAGCGTCTGGAACAACTGGGCTTTGATTTGAATCAACCCGTTGTGGTGTACTGCCAGTCCCATCACCGCTCAGGTTTGGCCTATATTCTGGGTCGTTTACTGGGCTGGAAAATTCGAGCCTATGATGGTGCGTGGAGTGAATGGGGCAACCGCCTCGATAGTCCAATCGCTACAGGGGAGCTGCCATCTTGAGCATCACATCACGTTTAAAACAACAGTTTTTTATTAAAGCTCAACGATTAGTACCGCAACATCGCTTGTCTCGGGTGGTGGGTAAAATTGCCGCCAGCGAAAACCCGATTATCAAAACTGCCGCAATTACTGCCTTTAAGGCGCAGTATGGCATTGATATGTCGATTGCTGAACAGGCCAATGCCCTGAAATTCAAGTCATTTAATGAATTTTTTACGCGTGCCCTAAAAGAAGGTATCCGTGCGGTTGATCCAGATGCTACGAGCATTGTTTCGCCTGCAGATGGTGCGATTTCCCAGCTGGGTAAAATTGAAAATGGCGATGTGTTTCAGGCCAAAGGCCAGAAATTTACCGTTGAAGCTCTGATTGCTGACCCGCAACTGGCCGAGCCATTCAAAAATGGTGAATTCGCGACCGTGTATTTGTCGCCACGTGATTATCATCGGGTGCATATGCCATTTGCCGGAACATTAACTGAAACGCTATATGTTCCAGGCGAGCTGTTCTCGGTCAACCAGGTGACCGCAGAAAACATTCCAGGCCTGTTTGCACGCAATGAACGTATGGTCTGTCTATTTGATACTGAAATCGGCCGTATGGCGGTGGTATTGGTGGGTGCGATGATTGTGGCGGGTATTGAAACCGTGGCAACCGGCAAAGTGAAGCCTTCAGGCCGGATCGAACTCAATCAGCATGACCTGTTCCTGGAAAAAGGGGCAGAACTGGGTCGTTTTTACCTCGGTTCAACGGCAGTGATTTTATTTGAAGAAAATAAAATGCAATGGGATGCCGCGTTCAAGGCCAATTCTTTGGTGAATATGGGTGAAGCGCTGGGGCATACAGTTTAAAGATTTTACCCTCCCTTTATTAAAGGGAGGTTGGAGGGACTAAATATTTTCTCGTTTAGAATAAATAAAAATCCCCCTCAGTCCCCCTTTAAAAAAGGGGGATTTCCTCTCCTATTAAGGACACGGTTAGAGAGAGATCCAAATAAAAAAAAGCACCCTCAGGCGCTTTTTTTTATTTCTAGAAATTTATCGTTTCACGACGATGGAATCGATCCCGCTATTCTGCAAGGTTTGCTGCGCGATAATCGCAGCTTCTGCAGAATCATAAGGGCCTGAAACCACGCGATACCAGACTTTGCCATTTTCTACACTGCGTACCACATCGGCAGATAAACCATTGAGAATAATTTCGGCGCGGCGGGCATCGGCCTGATCTGGATCATCAAAGCTGCGAACTTGCAGAATATAACTGGCCGGAGCGGCAACGGGTGCTTCGCTGGCTTCTAAACCAGGCTCAGTTGTGGTCGCCTCAGGTGTAGCCACTTCAGGTCGAGGTGCTTCTACAATCACTACCGTATCCTGATTTTTGTTTTCAGGGACGGCCTGTTCAGGAATCGGCGTCACTTGCTGTTGTGGTAACAGGTCATAAAAACGATAATCTTTGTTGGTATCTTCTTCTTGGACAGATTCAGCACTTGTTTGAGTTTTCGGTTTAACCGGTTCCCATGGCTTCCAGAGCATCAGTGCCATCAAAAAACTTAACACGATTAAAATGATCACGAGTGTGCCGAGCCAGGTTGGAATAAGTGGCTTTTTAGGCTTATTCGGTCTTTCAGATACACCGCGTTGCGTTTTTCCAAACACTTGGGATTTTCCTCTTATTAATCGGGACATATAGAAAAGGCATAACAGCAGTTATGCCCTTACTATCACTTCATCCTATGTGATCAGGATACAAAAGTCATCCTCTAGATCACAAATCACACAGAATTTTAATTTATCTATATCTTCAAGCACATAGCTGAAGTTACAAAATGTCTGCTCAGCAGATAAACGGCAATGTTTTGCTTAAATGCTCACTTCGAGCTTAGCTCTTGTCTTGCATCAATGTAAAAGCAGTGCTTTACATTTCTGCTTCGAGCCTAGCTCTCGCCTTGCGAGCATGCAAAACAGTGTTTTGCTTACATGCTCTCAGGTGCAGACACACCTAAAAGTTCTAAACCGTTACGCAGTACTTGACGTACGTTCACTGATAACAATAAGCGTGCTTGGGTCAATTCAGCATCATCACCGAGTACTTTATTGTCGTTGTACCAGCCGTGGAATAATGCTGCCAGTTCTTTTAGGTAGTTACCGATTTGATGCGGCTCATAGCTGTTTGCAGCACGGACCAGAATTTCTGGATAGGCCGCCAGCTTGGCCAGGATTTCAGTTTCAGCATCAAGCTCCAGCTTAGCCGCTAAATTACGTGCCGCTGTAGCATCAAAGTTAACATTGGTAGAAGCTGCTTTTTCTAACATACGACAGATACGGGCGTGTGCATACTGGATGTAATACACGGCGTTGTCCTTGCTTTGTGACACAGCAAGATCCAGGTCAAAATCAATGTGCTGTTCAGACTTGCGCATCACGTAGTAAAAACGAGCGGCATCATTGCCGACTTCTTTACGCAAATCACGCAAGGTCACGAACTGACCTGAACGAGATGACATTTGTACCATCTCGCCGCCACGCCATAGGCTCACGAACTGAACCAGAAGAACCGTTAATTTTTTCGAGTCATAGCCCAACGCATCAATGGCCGCTTTTACACGTGCGATATAACCGTGGTGATCCGAACCCCAGATATCGATGATATCGGTATAGCCACGTTGTAACTTGTTCAGGTGATAAGCGATGTCAGATGCGAAGTAGGTGGTCTGACCATTACGGCGTTTTACGACACGGTCTTTTTCATCACCGAATGCAGTGGATTTAAACCAGATGTTGCCATCCAGTTCATACAGGAAACCACGCTGGTCTAAAGTCTGTAAGGCTTCTTCAATTTTGTCTGTCAATGATTCTTCGCTGAACCATTGATTGAAGGTTACACCAAACTCGCCGAGGTCATCTTTAATATCATCTAAGATTGCTTTAAGCGCGGCTTGCAAGAATACGCGGTAGCCTGTGCCAATTAACGCTTGTGAATTAAAGATCAAACCATCAATGTGTTTTTCTTTATCACCAGACAATACGACTTTATTGCCATCAGCATCTAATTCGGCTGCAAACTGTACATCTTCAGGCACATCTTTATACACGTCGGCCACAGGACGGACATAAGCATCGCCATCCTGGTCAATAATGCTTTGTGCAATTTCTTTTACGTAGTCACCCTGGTAGGCATTTTTCGGGAATACCAGTTCCTGACCCGTTAATTCTAAGTAGCGCAGATAAGTCGAAGTCGCCAGAATGTCCATTTGACGGCCAGCATCATTGACATAGTATTCGCGATCGACTTTTGCACCGGTCGCTTCAAGCAAGTTCGCAACCGTCATGCCATACGCAGCACCACGACCATGACCTACGTGCAGGCTAGAGGTCGGGTTGGCAGACACGAATTCAACCTGGATACGTTTATCCGCATTGACCTGGGTACGACCATAAGTCGCCTGTTGTGCCTGAATTTGATCAAGGACTGCAAAGCGCTGGTCAGCATTCAGGAAGAAGTTAATAAAACCAGGACCGGCAATTTCTGCCTTGCTGATATCCGCCACTTCAGGCAGGGCAGCAAGAATTTTTTCCGCTAAATCACGTGGCTTCATACCCGCAGCTTTCGACGCGATCATGGCAATATTCGACGCAAAGTCACCATGGCTTCGGTCTTTGGTACGCGTCAAATTACTTGTATTGTTCCAGTCAGATGGGAGTACGCCTTGTGCCTGTAAAGTGTGCACTGCATGATCGAGAGCTGCTTGTATTGCCGTATTCATAATCAGTCGAAAATAGAGATCGCAGAAAAACAGCAAATATAGCAAATTTCAGGCTGTTTAGGTAAAAGCATTTCTAGGGAATAAAAAGTAGAAGATCACTTCACCAGAAATTTTGAACTAGAGAAAGGGGTAATAACCGGATTAATCCCGTGAAAATAAAACCAGTTTTTAGCTCAACATTTCAGATGAAAAAAACAATGCTTCACCGTACAGAATTTGGCTTATATTAGTCATCTGAAAACAGTAAAAAGAGCATGTCGTGGCTGCATCACAACGTCCGACCATTATCGGTCATATTCCCAAACTCCCTGCAAAATGGGCATTGATTATTGTGCCTTTTATCCTGTCCTGCCTGATGAGTGGCATTATTTCCATGATCAATATGCTGCGCAATCTTGGTTGGATTGATGGATTTATGGCACTCTGGTTTCATAACTGGATGATTTCCTGGGCGATTGCTTTTCCGATTGTGGTGACCTTATTGCCGTTCGTACGCAAATTCACTGGGCTATTGGTCGATATGTCCGGACCTCAGCCACCCAAGTGATCATTTTTAAATTTAATCGGGTGGGGGCAGCTCTCTGACGATTTAAAAGCTGGGCTGTAAGAGGAAATAGCTTCATCAGCTTTAAATTAAATGCTCTACCGCCGCCCGGATAATCCCGAGCACCAGACCGATACAGGCACCGACCACGACACCATTGACCCGGATCATATGCAGGTCGCCGCCGACTTCATTTTCAATCTTGTCGATCATCTCGCTTGAATCCCATTCGTGAATGCGCTCGCTGATAAAACGAATCACTTTTTCACTATACTGGTCACTCAGGTCAACCGCGATTCCGCTGAGACGTTTATTCAGCAGCTCACGTACCGAGGCATTCGAGATAATATTTTCTCCGACCTGCTGGATGGCAATTCTAAGATTTTCCGCAATCCCCGAATCCGGTTTTTGCAAGTCAGCCTTGATCGCATCACATAAAATCACCACCGCACCGCTGATAAAATTTAGCACTTGTGGGCTATCCAGTAAGGCATCTTTGGTTTCATTCAGACGCTGGCTGGCTTCACTGTCATTATCCGCCAGCTGTAACATCCAGCTATGTCCCATGCTCTCAATTTTAAGTCGCCATGGATGATCTGGATCGGCCAACATGGCTTCAACCCGCCCGATCACGGAATCAATACTGCGTTGCTGCACGTCAATCCCGATCCAGCTGGCGCCTTTGGCCAGTTTCCACACACCCATTTCCTTAAACAGGTTACGGGTCAGCTCGCGGGTTTGTTCAGGATGTGAGGTCATCCAGGCATGCACCACATCCAGTCCGCGCTGTAGTACATCCTGATGGAAATCATTGTCCAGAACGGCATGCAGCATTTCGCTGGCCAGGGTATTGATCTGGGTATTTTTGACCCATTGCACGCTGTTGCTCTGGATAAATCCGGCAATCTGTTCCTGTCCCACAAATTCAAAGATTTTAGGCACCGTCTGCTGAATGACCTGAGTCACTTGGGCATTGTTTTGTGGATTAGCCAGCCAGCGTCCTGCAGCCAGACTCAGGTCGGTACTGTCCAGACTGCGCTGTACAATTTGCGGAGAAAGAAAATTTTCCTGCACAAAACGGCCCATCGACTCTGCAATACGGGCCTTGTTACGTGGAATGATTTCGGTATGGTCACGTAAAAACTTGGGAATGGGCAATCTGCCAAAAGGGTTACGAAACAGTACGGTAATCGCATACCAGTCCGCCAGACCACCGACCACACCCGCTTCTGCCGAGAGCATCAGAATATGAATGAGCCAGACATATTCGGGTAGCAATTTGGCTGCAACCATCAATGCCAACCAGGTCAGTACGGCGACCACCAGGGCGATGGTCGCGAAACGTTTACTGCGTTGTAAGCTCGGGGAGATACTCTCTGTCTGCATAGATCATCCTGTCAGGAGGGATTGGCCGGTTGCGGTTGCAGCACTGCACCGGATGGACTTAGACCATATTTAGCCCCAAGTGACTGTAAAATCAGGCGGGCATCAAAGGCATCTTGAGGCGCCTGATTGGCCTTGAAGCATTCAATGGTATAGGCCACCTGGGCAGGATCCAGAGTCACGGTATAAGGACGGTCATAGAATGGGTCTGGCCAGAACCCCGGATATCGGCGGTAATAGCCGTAGGGATAAAAGCTTGGTGCCGGATAGACGATGGCCTGCCGTGGAGGTTGTTGAGTACGGTTACTTGGATCATTCAGTACCCTGAAGAACTGAAAGCCATTTTGTACGGTAGTCTGTGCGGCTTTGAGCAGGGTAATTTCTTCAGCTGTGCCAAAGCTCATATTGGGGCGTGCCTGAAAGCTGATGCGATAGGTATTGGCATTTAATGGCGTGGTGCTGTACTGGCCGAGCTGGTCAAAGGTCAAAGGTTTGGAAGGTGTGGTGGCACAGCCCGTCAGGCTGAGGGCAGCAATTACACCTAATCCCAGTAGTGTATTTTTCATGTTCGGTCTCCTGATGCAATGATCCAGTCCAGACAGCCGGGCTTAAAAAATCTTAAAAACTGCTATCGGGCTGGGTCAGGAAAGTAAGTTCTTCATCGGTCGAGTCACGACCCAGAATCTGGTTCCGGTGCGGATAACGTCCAAAGCGGTCGATAATGACCTTGTGCTTTTTCTCGAATTCCAGATTGGTCTGATTGCCCAGACGCTGAAACAGTTTTAAGGCGAATTCATGAATCAGTTTGGATTCGCTGTGCATAAATGGCATGTACAGAAAGGCACGTTGTTCCGGACTGAGTTGTTGATCCAGGTTCAGGCTGATGGTTTCCTGAGCCAAGGCCAGTGCCAAACTGTCTTGGGCAAAAGCTTGGGGAGAATCACGGAATAAATTTCGTGAAAATTGATCCAGGACAATAATTTCGGCCAGCCGGCCTTCTGCTGTTTTACGCCAGCCCCAAAGTTCAGCCCGGGCTGCTTGCTGATGGGTGCTCATGAACTGCTGCGCAATACTTTGGTCGAATTCATGGCTTTGGCTAAACCATAAGGGCTGGCTGTCTGCATGAAACCAGAAGTCTAAAATATCTTGATAATTCATAATATTTACAATTCATTAGCATCTATTTGTTAATAAAATCACAAATTTTCCATGTCTTATAGAGGAAGTTTGTGTTAAAAATTTGCCAAATTAAAAATCAATGGTTTGCCTGAAAACTAGGCAGCCTGTCATGTGCCGGCATGAAATCACGTTATACTGATTAAACCGATGATTTTAATTTAATAATTTAGCCCCCTTAAGCGAGATTGTAATGAGTCAACCTGAATCGACTTCCCCAAATGTATTACCAACCTGGGTCGAGTCGTCACTCATCAAAGGCATGTTGCGTGGTATCGAGCGTGAAAGCTTGCGTATGCAAAGTGATGGTTTCCTGTCACAGGCAGCGCATCCTCGTGCCTTGGGTTCAGCCTTGACTCATCCACATATCACCACAGACTATTCCGAAGCGTTGATGGAGTTTATTACTCCGCCACAGGACAGTATTAAAAAAGCGCTGGACTATCTCAGCGATATTCATGCAATTGTACATCGCCATCTGGAAAATGATGAAAAGCTCTGGCCTTTGTCGATGCCGTGTATGCTGGACAGCCGCGATGACAGTATTCCGCTGGCACAATATGGCAGCTCGAATATCGGTCTGTTTAAAACCTTGTATCGTCATGGTCTAGGTGTGCGTTATGGCCGCCGTATGCAGACGATTTCAGGCGTGCATTACAACCTGTCTTTCCCGGATCATCTGTTCGAGGCCTTGCAACAGCAGGAACAGGACGAGGCGCTGCAAGCATTGAGCTTGCAGGATTATCGCAGTCATCGCTATATGGGCCTGATCCGTAACTTTATTCGTCTGACCCCACTGGTGATGTTCCTGATCGGGGCCAGTCCGGCGGTCTGCCAGTGCTTTATGACTGGCCGTGATCATTTCTTGCTGCCATTGGTCAAAGGCACCTTGTATTCGCCTTATGCGACTGCGCTACGTATGGGACGTTTTGGCTATCAAAACTCTGCACAGAAACAGCTCGGTATTCACTACAATAATTTGCAGGACTATCTGGACGGACTGCAAAAAGCCGTTAAAACGCCGTATAAACCGTTTAGTCGTCTGGGACTAGATGATGCCAATGGCCAGCCGATCCAGATCAATGATCATGTGTTGCAAATCGAAAATGAATATTACAGCTTAGTGCGCCCGAAACAGGTGCCACTCGCGGGTGAAACCCCGTCACAGGCACTGGAAAATCGCGGGATTGCCTATGTCGAGTTACGTGCCGTCGATGTCAATCCCTATAGCCCGATTGGGATTAATGAAGATACGGCCGGCTTCCTCGAAGTGGTAGCTTTGTACTGTTTATTGCAGGACAGTCCGGCGCTCCTCAGCGATGAACAGGATATCATTGAGCAGAATCAGGCCGAGGTCGTGAATCGTGGCCGTGCGCCAAATGCCGCAATTATGGAAAATGGCCAGTCTTATCCGATTGAGGATTGGTGTGCCATACATTTGCAGCGCATGCATCCCCTGGCCAAGCTGTTAAATTCGGCCTATGACAGTACTCTCTATACTGATGCATTAAAAACCATGATGATCCGGGTCGATGAAGTCGATGCCACCTTGTCTGCCTTAGTGGTGGGTGATACACGTGAACAGGGCGGGATGTGGCATTTTGGCCAACATCTGGCACACCAGCACAGCAGTGTCTATGAAGAACATCAGCTCAGTCCGGAAACACTGGCTTATTTTGAAGAAATGTCACAAAAGTCATTGCAGCAACAACAGCAACTCGAGCAAGATAGCAGCATCAGTTTTGCTGATTATTTAGCCCAATATCGATAAAAAATAAGAGGATTCACCATGCAATGGGGTTATCGCTTCGTGAGTGGTATGTTGTTTCTGGCTGCTGTCATCGGCATGGCATTTGCCTTATATCTTGAGCATGTACAAGGTCTGGCGCCTTGTCCGCTCTGTGTATTTCAGCGGGTCGGATTAATCGGACTGGGGATCATCTCACTGATCGCATTCCTGCATAATCCTGCATCCAATCTTATGAAGCGGCTGTATGCCTTGCTGGGTTCGCTCAGTATTTTGTGGTCTGTGGGCGTGGCTGCGCGTCATGTCTGGTTACAGAACCTGCCACCGGATCAGGTGCCGAGCTGTGGTCCCGGTCTGGAATACTGGCTGGAAACCCTGCCGATGCAGTCTGTACTGCAACAGGTCTTAAATGGTTCAGGGGAATGTGCCGCGATTGACTGGACCTTCTTGGGTCAATCCTTACCTGTATGGTCTTTGATCTTCTTCAGTATTTTATTGCTGATTAGCCTGTGGCAACTGCTGCGTAAATATAAAAAGGCACCGGTTAAACGACTCAGAGATAAATATTAATTCCGTATTTAATTAAAAGCCCTCGATTGAGGGCTTTTTTATTTTGCTTGAGTTTAGGTCAGGGCAATGCCTTCCAGACTGTCCAGATCCATCACATATTCATGAATCTGATCAAAGACTTCATCTTCTACACTTGGATAGAACCAGCGTGCTACCTGCTCGGCCACCAGCGGATGATATTGAATTTCAAAATGGTTCAGGCCGTAAAAAATCGCCTTGTTTGCGTCCGGGACTTTGAGCTGGAAACGCGGATTGGGATGCTCGCCCAAAGCACTTTTAATACTGACCAGATAATCACCAATCACATGCAAGGTCTTGTTCTTGCGGTTTTCAAACTCGATGGTGCCGGCGACCAGATAGGTATCGATATGCGAGGGAATCGGGGCAGGTTTACGGTGATCATCCATAAAGCCGATCCGTAGCGGATTATGCTCCCAGTCATCATCCCGGACGCTGCCATGGCGTAAATCTAAAATACCGTTACTGCGAATATTGACCAGATGGCCAAGCAGCCGGATCAGTGGAAAATGTCCAAGTTTGTCCTGCAAGCTAAAACCAAAACGTTCCAGTACCGCACCATGATGCGGTGAACCCAGACAGACCAGATTCTCTACCATATTGACCCAGCTATACACATTCTGCTTGCCATAGAACAGTGCGCTGCGTGACACCAGTCCACCCATACTATGGCCGATCAGGTCAATACTGGTAATTCTCGGATTGCGAACCACCAGATCCTGTAAGGTATTCGCCAGACTGCGACCATTGGCAGAAATCCGGCGCCCAGTATTATAATTCAGATACAGCATGGTATTGCGGTCGCGCTGCGCCAGTAATTTTGCCCCAATGCCTTCATATTTGCGATTTGACCAGTCTAAATGGTTCATGCATAAGCCATGCACAAACAGGGTAATACGACCGCTTAGCTCACCTTTTTGCAGCGAGCCATAATGGTCATAGATCACCATCGGCAGGGCGAGAGGATTTTGATATTTCAGCAGATAATCCCCGATAATGCCATTTAAGACACTGACCAGAAAATGCAAGGAAGGTGTCAGCGGTTTATTATGCAGTTTTGGAAAGCGTTCAATAATCTGGCGCAAAGCAGGGGCAATCAGAGTATTGCCATAATGAAACAGCATGTCATAAGACATTTGATAGAGCCGCACGATTGAAGGAATATTCTGAATTTTTTCTGAATTATTTTCACTTAAACCAAAAATACTCATTAAGATTTCGCGTTGAATACTCTTGATCAGCTCCTGAACCACATCGTTAAAGCGCATCGTCACCAGCTGCGCCAGACCTTCCAGTACATCGGCCTGACTCGGCGGGGTTCGGTCCCATCGACAATAGGTTTCATGTAACGGTGTCAAACTTGGCATCTGATCCTGTCCTTTCAATGAGCCGCATGTGGTGCCATCTTTCTTTTTAAAGAACTTCGCGGTATAAATTCTTTTTCTTGTTGAGTTTCCGGATTTTGAGGGCCTCAGCTTAAAATAACGAGAATGAGAGAAGATTTTCAGCTTTTTTGTCAGACAATTTAAGCAATTAACGGGTCTTATAACATAGTGTACTTCACATTATTTAAATTAAATTTTGATGATTGATGGGTTTTTTGTTGGTAGTTCATGAATATCATTTATTTGCATGGTTTTAAGAGTAATTCGAACTCGATCAAGGGGAAATTGCTGCAACATTACTGTGCAAAGTATCCTGAAATTCAGGTACATTTACCCGATTTAAACATGTCACCGAACGCTGCCATTGCGCATGTTTCTGGCCTGATTGAATCGATGCCTGAGGTGGCGTTATTGGGCAGTAGTCTCGGCGGATTTTATGCGACACATCTGGTCGCACAGCATGCTGTGCCTGCTGTACTGATTAATCCGGCAATGCGACCATGGCAACTGTTTCGAGAACTGTTTGACGAGCAATTGCCTTATCAGGTTCATCCGAACTGGTGTCTGGATGAGGCAGATCTGGTACAACTCCAGCAATTGGCCCTGCCGGTTGCACAAGATGCAGACAAAATACTGGTTCTGCTGCAACAAGGCGATGAAGTTTTGGATTATCGTGAAGCACATCGTTATTATAGTGCTGCGCATCCCCCTGCAATGCTGATGACTGAAGCGCATGGCAGTCACGGGATGGATGATTTTGCGGAAAAAATTCCGTTCGTCTTACAGTTTTTATTGGACTGCATAAAAAAGGAAACCGAATAACGTGTCTCAATATACGGCTCAATCTCTTGAAGTTTTATCTGGTCTGGATCCGGTCCGTCGTCGTCCGGGCATGTATACCGATACTTCTCGTCCCAACCATTTGGCACAGGAAGTGATTGATAATGCTGTCGATGAGGCACTGGCAGGGCATGCCAATAAAATTACCGTCACAGTCTATAAAGATGGTTCTTTATCAGTTGAAGACAATGGTCGTGGTATGCCGGTGGATATTCACCCTGAATATGGCCAGAGTGGTATTGAAATTATCATGACCAAACTGCATGCCGGCGGT
Source organism: Acinetobacter lwoffii (assembly GCA_963516025.1). GTDB lineage: Bacteria > Pseudomonadota > Gammaproteobacteria > Pseudomonadales > Moraxellaceae > Acinetobacter > Acinetobacter lwoffii_R. Next base: position 83,994 of record CAUPZU010000007.1, on the reverse strand, counting down.
AAGTTCAGTACCGATAACTACCAGTTTTCCGGTGGTTTGCATGGCGTCGGAATTTCAGTGGTCAATGCACTTTCGACCCGGGTAGAAGTTGAAGTCCAGCGTCAGGGCAATCTGTACAAAATGGCCTTTGAAAATGGCGAACCGGTTGCCCCGCTTGAAGTACTGGCAGGTAAGGCACCGAAACGGGTATCAGGAACTACAGTACAATTTTGGCCTGAAGCCAAATATTTTGATTCGCCAAAATTTGCCCTCAAAGCTTTAAAACATAATCTCAAAGCCAAAGCTGTTTTGGCGGCGGGCTTACAGATCAACTATGTTGATCAGATCAATGATGAAAAGATCACTTGGCAGTTTGAAAATGGTCTGGTCGACTATTTGATGGACGAACTAGAAGACCGTGAAATTATTCCGGCACCGGCTTTTGTCGCCACAGGTGACGCGGAACGTGCCAGCGCAGAATTTGCGATTTGCTGGAACGTTGAAGGCGGTGAAAGTGTTCAGGAATCTTATGTCAACCTGATTCCGACCGCACAGGGCGGCACCCATGTAAATGGTCTGCGTTCAGGCGTGACTGATGCGATGCGCGAGTTCTGTGAACTGCGTAATTTGCTGCCGCGGAATATGAAACTCTCTGCTGAAGACGTCTGGGACGGCGTGAACTATATCCTGTCACTGAAATTCCAGGAGCCGCAGTTCTCGGGTCAGACCAAAGAACGTCTGTCGAGCCGTGAAGCAGCCGGGATTGTGCAGAATATTGCCAAAGATGCCTTTGCATTATGGTTGAACCAGAATTCTGACATTGCCATGCAACTGGCTGAAATGGCCATTTCCAAAGCCGGTCGCCGTCTGAAAGCGGCTAAGAAAGTTGAGCGTAAGAAGATTGTCGCGGGTCCAACTTTGCCGGGTAAACTGTCGGATTGTGTAGGCCATGATCTGAACCAGTCAGAACTGTTTATTGTGGAAGGGGATTCTGCCGGCGGTTCGGCCAAGCAGGCGCGTGACAAGAATTTCCAGGCAATCATGCCGATTCGTGGCAAGATCCTGAATACTTGGGAAGTCTCTTCTGATGAAGTACTAGCGTCTCAGGAAGTACACAACATCGCGATTGCCATTGGCGTGGATCCGGGTTCAGATGACCTGTCTGAGCTGCGTTATGGCAAGATCTGTATTCTGGCTGATGCCGACTCGGATGGTCTGCATATTGCGACCCTGCTTTGCGCCCTGTTTGTGAAGCATTTCCCAACTCTGGTCGAAGAAGGGCATTTGTATGTCGCCATGCCGCCTTTATTCCGAATCGATGACAACAAAGATGTGCACTACGCTTTGGATGAAGACGAGTTGAATAGCATTCTGAAAAAATGCAAAACCAAGAATCCGCAAATTACCCGATTCAAGGGTCTGGGCGAGATGAATGCCAGCCAGTTACGTGAAACTACACTTGATCCGAACACGCGCCGTCTGGTGCAACTGGATCTGGATGATGCTCATCATACTGCAGGTCTACTGGATAAACTTTTGGCGAAAAAGCGTGCCAGTGACCGTAAAGACTGGTTGGAGCAAAAAGGTAATCTGGCAGATTTGGTGGTTTAAACTATCGAATTTGAGTAATCAAAAAATCCCGCAAGCGCGGGATTTTTTTGTTTTAAAACAGTGCAAAAATTACTCAAGATACTGCACTTTATTTGTACATCATCTTCTATCTCACTTCTGCTATGTTTTCATTGCTCTTTGCGCGACCTACTTAGAGTTAAGCTCGGATACAGCATTTAAATACAGGTTTAATTCTTTTTAGTATTACTAAATTCATGATTCATAATACGAATAATGAGATCAGTTAAATTAATTTTTTTTATTTTTTGAAGCCTTGGCACAGAAATTGAATCACTCCATCCAGATGTACAACAAGACAAGCATGAAAAATGCACCATCATAAAGTTTGGAGAAAATCTGATGTTCCAACGCAATTTATTTTCAAAAAGTATTTTAGCCGCAACCATGGCAGGGGCTGTTGCATTAACGGGGTGTTCAAAATCTGCTGAAAAAGCAGAAGCCCCGGCCGCGGAAAGCAAAGTCGCAGATAGCGGCGATACGATTAAAGTCGGGATCCTGCATTCATTGTCCGGCACCATGGCAATTTCTGAGACCTCACTGAAAGACACGGCCTTAATGGCGATTAAGGAAATCAATGACAAGGGTGGGGTACTGGGTAAAAAACTGGAACCTGTGGTGGTCGATCCAGCATCAGACTGGCCACTTTTTGCAGAGCAAGCACGTCAGCTGATTACCCAAGACAAAGTCGCGGTAATTTTCGGTGCATGGACGTCGGTATCACGTAAATCTGTCTTACCAGTGGTTGAAGAGCTGAATGGCTTATTGTTCTATCCTGTACAGTACGAAGGCCAGGAACAATCCAAAAATATTTTTTATACCGGTGCTGCACCTAATCAGCAAGCCATTCCAGCCGTGGAATACTTGATGAGCGAAGAGGGCGGTAAAGCGGAGCGTTTTGTTCTGCTCGGTACAGACTATGTGTATCCACGTACAACCAACCAGATTTTACGTGCTTTCTTAAAGTCTAAAGGCGTGGCTGATGCGGACATCATGGAAGAGTACACGCCATTTGGTCATAGCAACTATCAAACCATTGTCGGCAATGTGAAAAAATTCGCAGCTAGTAAAAAGACCGCAGTGATTTCAACCATCAATGGTGACTCCAACGTACCATTCTATCGTGAACTGGGTAATCAGGGCATTAAAGCTTCTGATATTCCAGTGATGGCATTCTCGGTAGGTGAAGAAGAACTGCGTGGTATTGATACCAAGCCATTAGTGGGTCATTTGGCGTCATGGAACTATTTCATGTCAGTGAAGAATCCGATCAATACCGAATTCACCAACAAAATGAAGCAGTATGCGGTGGAATTCAAACTGCCAAATGCTGACAAACTGGTGACCAATGACCCAATGGAAGCGACCTATGTCGGGATTAATATGTGGAAGCAAGCCGTTGAAAAAGCAGGTTCTACAGAGGTCGATAAAGTCCGTGAAGCGATGGCAGGTCAGGAATTCAAAGCACCATCGGGCTATACCCTAAAAATGGATGCAAGTAACCATCACTTACACAAGCCAGTCATGATTGGCCAGATTCGTGGTGATGGTCAGTTTGATGTGGTCTACAAAACATCTCAAACTATTCAAGCAGAGCCTTGGAGCCCGTACATTCCTAAATAATACCTATCTTTTGCCTGCTACAGCCGTAGCAGGCATCCTCTGATTTTTTTCTTACTCTCCACGGAAAACTTCCAATGGAATAGGGGTGTATATAATGAATATTCGTGTGAATATCGCCACTATTTTTCTGTTGTGTATACAAATATTTTGTATGCAAATGGCAACAGCAGAAACATCTTTACAACACAATAATTCCACCATAGCGATACAACCACAAGATGCGATTCAGCAATTTGTGCAAGGTGATTTTGCTCAACGTCGTGCTTTACTCAATCAATGGCCAAGCAGTATTGAACAGTTAGATCAGCTTGCAGAATATGTTGAAAACGACCAGCTTTATAGCGATTCTCAAGGACAAACCTATATTTTAGAAGCCGATGATCAGTTGCTCAGTTATCCAAGTTTAGATGCTGTTGCAGATTGGCCAAGCGACCTTGCACAAGTCACTTTGGTGAATACCTTGCGTAAAGCATTGACCTTTGGTTTGGCACAAAGCAAGTTGAAGTCGGATGATGCCTCTGAGCGTTTAGAAGCGATTGATATTTATGAAAGCAATCTTGCGGAACTTGATATAGCACATATCAATGCGCTGTATTTAAAAGAACAAAACAATAAAGTCAAAGCCCGTTTGGCACAACTGAAAGCGCGTCTGGATTATGAAAACTCAGATGTGCTCGTCAAAATTCAAGCCGCAAAAATTTTACAAGATTCTAATCGTCCTGATGTCTTGGCGATGATCGACAATGAGTTGTCACAGCCGACTATCCATCCTGAGCTGAAAGCGGCTTTGCTTGAAGCGAAAAACAGTATTAAAACCCGTATTCAAGCCAGTGAATGGACAGGACATTTATTTTCAGGTTTAAGTACCGCCAGTATTTTGTTGCTTGCTGCACTGGGTCTTGCGATTACTTATGGTTTGCTCGGTGTGATTAATATGGCGCATGGCGAGCTGATTATGATTGGTGCCTATACCACTTATGTGGTGCAAAGCCTGTTTAAAAGTTATTTGGGTAGCTATGTCGATTGGTACTTAATCGCCGCGATTCCTGCAGCATTCCTGGTAAGTGGGCTGATCGGCATGTTGATTGAACGTACCGTGATTCGTCCACTCTATGGTCGTCAGCTTGAAACTTTATTGGCAACTTTTGGTGTCAGCCTGATTTTGATGCAATTGGTACGCATGACTTTTGGTGCGCAAAATGTCGAAGTATCGAATATTTCATGGCTGTCGGGCGGGATCTCGATTACTCCAAGCTTGATGCTGCCCTATAACCGTATTGCGATTATTGTCTTTACCATTGCAGTGCTTTTGTTGTTGGTTTACCTACTGAATAAAACCCGTTTTGGCTTGTTTGTACGTGCGGTGACGCAAAACCGTCAAATGGCGCGAGCAGTCGGTATTCGTTCAAGCCGTATCGACATGATGGCCTTTGGTTTAGGTTCAGGTCTTGCAGGACTAGCCGGATGTGCTTTGGCACAAGTCGGTAACGTCGGGCCGGATTTAGGGCAAAACTATATTATTGATGCCTTCTTGGTGGTGGTTGTCGGTGGTGTAGGTCAGGTGTGGGGTGCAGTCCTTGCAGCGCTTGGTCTGGGTATTAGCGGTACAGCCTTGGAAATTGGCATTGGTGCGGTACTGGCAAAAATTATTCTCTTGGTGCTTGTGATTTTGTTTATTCAGAAACGTCCACAAGGTTTGTTTGCCATCAAAGGCCGTTTTGTGGAGTAAGCACATGAAGATCACACAATTATTATCCGACAAACCGCATAGTGGCATTGCGATTGCCGTGTGCTTTGCCATCTTATTGGCATTGCCATGGCTACATTTATTACCTGCCGATTCAACCCTGCATTTATCTGCTTATTGGGTCACCTTGATTGGCAAAATCATGTGTTTGGCTCTGGTGGCATTGGCTCTGGATTTGGTCTGGGGCTATGCTGGGATTTTAAGTCTGGGACATGGTTTGTACTTTGCCCTTGGCGGTTATGCCTTTGGGATGTACTTAATGCGCCAGTCTGCAGGTGAAGGCATTCCTGACTTTATGCGTTTCCTGAGTTGGACGGAAGTGCCATGGTTTTGGGTGGGGACTGAATACTTCCTTTGGTCATTGGCACTTGTGGTTTTAGTGCCGGGCATCATTGCGTTTATTTTTGGTTTCTTTGCTTTTCGCTCGAAAATTAAGGGCGTGTATTTCTCAATTATTACCCAAGCGATGACCTTTGCGGCAGCCTTATTGTTCTTTCGCAATGAAACCGGCTTGGGTGGCAACAATGGCTTTACCGGTTTTAAAACTATTTTAGGTATGGATATTACTTCCGCATCGATGCGGGCAAGCCTGTGCTTTATCACGGCGTTGGTGTTGTTGCTGTGCTTTATCGGGTTACGTCATTTGATGAATAAACCGTATGGTCGGGTGTTGGGTGCAATTCGTGACAGTGAAAACCGTCTGCAATATTTAGGCTACCGTACACTGTGGTACAAGCTGTCGGCATGGGTGCTGTCTGCGGTGATTGCAGGCATAGCAGGGGCGTTATATGTACCACAAGCTGGCATTATTAACCCAAGTGAAATGAACCCGGTGAACTCGATTGAAATGGCGGTGTGGGTGGCAGCGGGTGGTCGTGGCACACTGATTGGACCACTGATTGGTGCAGGTCTCATTAATGGTGTGAAGACCTACTTTACTTCGGCTTATCCGGAAGCATGGCTACTTATTTTGGGTGCGCTATTTATTGTGGTGACCATTTTCTTACCGAAAGGCATTATTGGTCTGTTTGACCGTTTTAAAAAGGAGCGTAGCGAATGAGCGAGATCCTACAACCGCATGGTGGTCATGCCACTGAAGGCTATGGTCGTCCTAAAGAACAAGGCGCGGACTTTACCCACGGTATTGCGCTGTATTTAGAAAAAGTCAGCGTCTGGTTTGATGCTTTTCGTGCCTTAAATGATTTGTCGCTCTACATTGAAGAAGGGGAATTACGCTGCATCATCGGGCCGAACGGGGCAGGTAAAACCACCCTCATGGATGTGATTACCGGTAAAACGCGACCAACCGAAGGCACAGCATTTTTTGGGCAAAACTACGATTTAGCCAAAATGAGCACTGAACAAATTGCCGAAGCAGGCATTGGGCGTAAGTTCCAAAAACCGACCGTGTTTGAAAATTTCACCGTCATGGAAAATCTGTTACTTGCTGCACCCAAAGACAAACGGGTGAAAAAGAGTTTCTTTAGCAAACTCGATCCCGATGCACAAAATGCTTTGGATGAATCATTGACGCAGATTCGTCTGCAAGAGTTCATTAATAAACCTGCTGGCTTGCTGTCACATGGTCAAAAGCAATGGTTAGAAATCGGCATGTTGCTGATGCAACGTCCAAAACTGATTTTGCTTGATGAACCTGTAGCAGGCATGACCGATGCCGAAACCGAACGCACGGCGGAGCTGTGTTTAGAACTCAAGAAAAATCACACCCTCGTTGTGGTCGAGCATGATATGAGTTTTATCGACACCATTAGTGAAAAAGTCACGGTATTGGCGCAAGGCGCAATTTTGGCAGAAGGCACATTGGCAGAAGTACAAACCAATGAAGATGTCATTGAAAAGTATTTAGGACGTTAAGGAGACCGCGATGTTAGAAGTCAAAGACGTCAATCAGTTTTATGGTGGCAGTCATATTTTACGTGATGTGTCGTTGACTGCACCTGTGGGTGAATGTTCGGTGGTGCTTGGGCGCAATGGGGTGGGGAAAACCACGCTCCTTAAATGTCTGATGGGTATTTTACCGATTAAATCCGGACAGATTTTGCTGGATGGTAAAGACATATCCAAGCTCGGTCCTGAACAGCGTGTACGTGAAGGTTTGGCTTATGTGCCACAAGGTCGAGATATTTTTTCAACGCTGACGGTGGAGGAAAACATTCTCATTGGTATGGCGAAATTTAAAGGAGCAAAGACACGCAAAGTGCCTGAGCATTTGTATGAAATTTTCCCTGTCTTGGAGGAAATGAAGCACCGCCGTGGAGGAGATTTGTCCGGTGGGCAGCAGCAGCAGCTTGCCATTGCACGTGCACTTGCTTCTGAACCGCGTGTGCTGATTTTGGATGAACCGACTGAAGGCATCCAGCCATCCATTATTAAAGACATTGGCCGGGTCATTCGTAAACTGGCGGATGGTGGTGAGATGGCGATTGTGCTGGTTGAGCAGTTTTATGACTTTGCTGAAGAACTTGCTGATGGATATACCGTGATGGCACGTGGCCAAGTCGTGGCGCAAGGTGTGGGTAGTGAAATGCCGGAGAAAGGCATTCGGGAGTTGGTGGCAATTTAAGGCTTTTAGCTCCTTCTCCTATGGGAGAAGGTGGGGTGAGGGCTTATCTTTATTTACCTCTCCCTAACCCTCTCCTAGAAGGAGAGGGAAAAAGCCTCCCTGAGCAAGATATAAGCACTGCTTTATATCGAAGCGTAAGAAAGGGAGGTTTGGAGGGATTAGATTTTAAATCTCCTCTTACGAAGCAGAGCTTCTCATCTCTTAAAGAGAGAGGGGAATTTTCTTTTTTGAATAATGGAGGGATTAGATTTCTGTATTTTCATCCCAAAGGAAGTACATACCAAATTGTCCAGTTCTAAATTCACCGCCTATCGCTTTGCCCGTATCAGCCATATTTTCCCTATAATATTTTGAATATTATGTTTGTTATAGGGTAATAAGATATCGCTGAATCAGCAATCACTCAACCTTTAAATACATGCCATCCGCCGAGACATTATGGCCAAAACCGCAAGACATTGGATTGTTGCTATTCACTACAATCTGTTGTCCAATTTGAGCGTTAAACTGAAATTTCAAATCAATTTTGCAATTTTCTACGCTGTAATTGGCCTGAGCTTTATTCAGCGACATACGGGTTAAAAATTCTCCCATATTTGGTCCATAAATCAGACTGCGTAAACCCATATAGAGTCCATTAAACTCAATCTGGTAGGCATTAGAAACTGGTTTAACTTCCATCGTATTCCACTGACCAAAACCTGCATAGCGGACATATTTTCCTGCAAAATTCTTCGGTTTTTCTGGTGCAGGTAACTGTTTTAGATTGAACTGGCTGGCTTTAGTATTCGGAAAAACGGAAAACCAGGCGCGTGCCCATTGCGGCTTTCCAAGCTTGGCATAACTTAAGCCAATATTATTAAACGCCGTGGTGATATCGCGTTCGGAAAAAGCTGTACCACCGTCTTCTACATTCATCGCACAAAAGGATGACCATGCGGCTTGTTGCTCAAATTGCGCTATGGCCTTTTGATATTGTTTTTGGTCGTAGAATTTTTTGCCATTATTTGCATAGCTTTGCACTTTGCTACAGCCTGAACGGAGCTCTTTTTCAAAGTCTGAATCAGCAAAAGTGAGCATACTTAAACTTAAAAGACCAATAGACAATAGAGATTTATACATGGTGTTATTCAGTATGATTTTGAGCTGAATAAAACATAGCCGCTAGTATAAGTAAATAGAACTTGTGCTTATTAAACTGGATAACAACCAAATATCGTGATGACCAAATATTAAAAAGCTGAAAAGGAGTGTCCAGAAAGCAGTTCTGGAATAGCTTTAAACTAAGAATGAATCAAGCTCGATCCAGATTCAGTTGCAAGAGGACCAAATCACGCCATTGCCCAAACTTCTGTCCGACTTGCGGCATATAGGCAGTTTGAACGAAACCCAGTTTTTCATGCAGACGAATCGATGAAGTGTTTTCAGAATCAATCGCCGCGACCATGATATGCAGTTTCTGTACTTGAGCCTGTTCAATTAAATACTGCAATAATTGAGAACCCAAACCTTGCCCTGCATAATCCGGATTTAAAAAGATGGAATGTTCGACCGTCTGTTGAAAGCCCTGAATACTGCGAAACTGATCATAACAGGCATAGCCAGCAATGACCTGATTTCGCGTATCTTCAACCACAAAAACCGGGAAATTCTGATTTTTAAGCTGCTTAAACCAGATTTTGAAATAGTTCAAATCAAAGGCTGTTCTGTTCCAGGTCGCAGTACCATAGAGTACTTCCTGATTATAAATCTTGAGGATGGTTTCAAGATCATGTTCGGTCGCAGGTCGAATATCAAAATCAGGCATATTCTTGTTCTAGTAGAGGTGAGCTGAAATCACAGTTTAAAAAAAGCAGAACCGGAGTTCTGCTTTCGATCATACATCAATTAGAAATGATATTTCACAAGTGCGCTGACATTGTTTTCATCTTGATTTTTAAGACCAAACTTATTGTTCCACACTGAATGTTCAACACCGAGGTATAAACGGGTATCTGGAGAAATGTGTTTGCCCGCATTCCATTTCCACTGTGTAGTCCAGTTTAACTCGCTTGCTTGAGCGTCTTTTTCAGCAGTTGACCAATCAAGGAAGCCATCTACAAGAAAATCTTCAGCACCCAGTTTAAATGGCACACCATAGGTAAGCGTCATTTGATAATCGTCTTTATTGCCAAACACTTTTTCATTGTTTGCACGATAAAGATTTAAGCTTGCATATTGAAAGTATGGGATATCAAGGTCAAAGCCCACGCCATATAGGAAGTTATCAGCATTATCTGAACCTTCCCACGTTGTTGAAATAAGCACATCTTTCACTGGACCAAAGGCAAGTTTTTGGCCTGTAACTTCGCTTAAGCTTAAACGTGGTGATAACTCAAAGTACGTACTTTTAACATCATCGCCACCGCGCAGACGATCCATAAAGAAGAATACATCTGCATATTTAACTTTTGCAGCATATTCAACAGTTAAAGTAGTTTGCTGATCGTCTACAACTTCATAGTTTTCACCATAAAGACCTGTAACGCTAAAGTCCTGCCAAACTGGTTTTGCTTGAGCAAATGCTGCAGTTGAAGCCAATGCACAAAGTGCCGCAAGTTGTGTAAATTTCATTTAAATCTATCCCCCCGAGAAAGCAGAATAAGCATACAGATTAATAAGTAAAAATAAAGTTAAAAGTGATCGCTGACTTAAATATATTTCAGCCCCCATGAGTTGAATGAAGACGATCATCTTCCTCAGTTTTCATTGCCTTTTGCTGATATTTCTCTAAATTATTATTTTTTAAATAAAGTTGAATATGTAGCGTCTTAAAAGACTGAATGTATAACTAGAAATATAAAATCACTTCAATTCAGGATGATGAGTTTAGAAAACCAGTAAAAATAGGGGGAATATACAGATTGTTTAGTAATTAATTTGAGCCTGAGGCTGAATAGCTTTGTTCTGTTTGTGTAATGAGGTTAGTTCTAAAATCTCAAATGACGGTCGTTTTATAAGCCTATTCTCAGCGTCGTAAAATAAGAGTGATCGGTCTTATATTTCAATTGAAAATCATTTTTGCAGTTTATTATTTTCGAATGACGAAAGAGTATTTTTCCCGGTTCTGCAAAAGCAACTAAATAATGATAAAGCATATTATCTCTTCAGAACTGTAAGGCTGACTAGGCGCTGATCTTATAAGAAAAACTATTAGATAAAAGTGAGCTAATTTTCATAAAAAAATACTTTTAATTTCTTTTTTTTAGGTTTCTTGGTCGAATGTTATTTAAGCGATTTATCGGTCTGGCTTAAAAAACATTTCAAACTAAATTGTGTGAAGAGTTGCGCAATTGCTGTTTGAAAAATCCTGTATTTTTGAGCTGAGTAAGCAGTTGTCACAATGGATTATTCTTTTGCTAAAAAACCAAAATATCACTTGCATATTTCCCAGATACAGCCGATATTCAAGATATAAGGACACGATTCTGCAGACTCAAAAATGTGTTCATCATTCAAAATGGAGGGTGTGATTCCAATCATTTGAAGAAGTGAAATGCGATGCGAAACAGCAAGCTACAAACGTGCCAAGATAAAAAATTTTGCACTCAAAAGTTACAAAGATTGAGGATGGTAATATATGAATATTGAACTTCGTACCGATAACCACATTCAGAATAGTGATCGTTTAATTACTTATGTACGGGAAGAATTAAATCAAGAATTCCAGCGCCACAGCGAACGTATTACCCATTTTTCAGTCCATCTTAGTGATGAAAATGGCGCCAAAGGCGGCGATGACGATATTCGTTGTATGATTGAAGCGCGTCCTGCAGGCTTGAAACCTGTCGTAGTCAATCATCGTGGCCATAATGTCGATACTGCGATCCATGGTGCAATTGACCGACTAAAACGTAGTCTGGAACATGTGATCGAGAAAAAAGACAATGTTCGTCCTGGTGCTCTCGAACTAGCAGACACAGATACTGCGGATATCGAAGAGTAAGCCAAACTGATTTGAAAAAGCCCTGCGGGGCTTTTTTCGTATTAAACAAAAATATAGTTATGAGAAGCACAACAAATCCTGCTTTATTCGGCATAATAGTCGAAAACGAATCAAAGTGAGCTCCATCATGTTAACTGCGCAACAACAGCTTTTTGTGCAAGCACTCGAAGAATTAAATCTGGACCAGGTCAAACAGCTGCTGGCAGATGGACTCAACCCGAATTTTATTGATCATGACAAAGGCCCGGTGATTTCGGTCTGGTCAGATGGCCTGTTTAAATGGTGGGAAGAAGTGTGTGAGCTGTATGAAGCCGGAACACCACTTTCAGAAGAGGAGAAACAGGCACGTTTGGCGGTACATTTACAGATTCTGGAAGAACTGATCCAGGCCAAAGTGAATCTGCATTTGTGGGATGCAGAAGAAATTTATGGTCCACTCTGGGATGCCGCAAGTGCCGCATGCGCGCCAGCTGTACAGCGTTTACTGGATGAAAAAGTCGATCCAAATAGCAAAGATGAAGATGGCATGACTATTTTATCTTCAATTAGTGATCTATTCTTTGATTGTGATTTTGATGAAATCAACTGGTCAGAAGCCTTGGATGAAGAAAAACAGACGCTAGAACTGCTTCGCAAGCATGGCGCAAAAATGACCAAAGAACTCAGTTAAATTTTAATAAAGAGCTCCAACATGACAACATTAAAAACCTTGGGTTTGATTGCACTGGCCGGTTGTAGTGCACAGCTTTTCGCAGCAGATTTTGAATTTGATCGACCAGGTGAGGGTCTGAGTACTGGAATTACGCCAGTCGGAAATGTCGCTTGGGAGCAAGGCTTGCCTACAGCGCATTATAGCAAGTCGGGCGATCAGACCGCGACCACACTCAGTGCAGATATGTTGTTACGTACCGGACTCAGTGATGATCTGGAATTGCGTTTAGGTTGGGCTGGCCCGACCTGGACCCAAGTGAAATCCAATGGCCAGACCGAAGAAGATGATGGTCTGGGCGATGTTAGTATTGGTCTGAAAAAGGCCATTGATTTGGATGATGACAAACTCAGTATGGCTTTGCTGGCCGAAGCCATCATTGCAACAGGCAATGCCGGTTTCACCAATGAAGAAGATATTTACAGCCTAGGTTCTGTCGTGTCGTATCAATATAATGACTTGGTCAGTACCGCATTGACCATGCGTTATGAATGGCAGGACAGCAACTGGGCAGTGTCTGCGATTCCTTCTCTAGGCTACCGCATTACTGATCGCTGGTCAGGTTATTCTGAACTGATTTACCGTAAAGCGGAAAGTGTCGATAATCAATACGCACTCGGTACCGGGGTTATGTATGCCTTAAACGACCGTGTCCAATTGGATGCGAATGTCGGTGTAGATCTGGATGGTGCAGATCGAAGTTACTTCTCAGGCTTAGGTTTCTCTGTGCTGTTCTAAGTTATTCAACTCACAGATGATGAAATACTCGCAGTTCCCGACCTGGGGGAAAATGCTTGCCCTGGTTATTTTGGGAAGCACCTTGTTCAGCAGTCCTGCTCAGGCGGAAACTGCATTGTTGTCTGCCGAGCAGGCTTTTCCTGTGAGCGTGATCTCCACCAGTCAGCAGCAGGCTGAACTGAGTTGGCAGATTCCAGACAACTATTATCTGTATCAGCATAAAATTGAAGTCCGGCAGGGCAACCAACCGGTGTCGTTTGAGTTGCCACCCGCTGAAGATTTGTATGATGATAACTATGGACATACCCAGGTTTATTATCAGCAGTTAAAGTTTCAGATCCCGACTCAAGCGGGGCAATCCTATCAGGTCAGTTGGCAAGGCTGTGCCAAAGACCGGATCTGTTATCCGCCACAAACCATTCAGTTCAAGACCGATTTGTCCGGTCTGGTGCAATTCGAAGCTGCCGGATCAGGAGCAAAGCGTTTACTTGATCTGAATACTTCATCACTGCAACACAATACCCTGTTTAATACAGTGGATTCCTCAGAATCTACAGCAGATGAAATCTCTGCATCAGCCAACACACAAACCGAACCTTATGCAGCACAAGACCAGAAATGGTCAGCCCAGTTGCTTGAGCGCTCTTTGGGCTATGGGCTTTTGCTGTTCTTCGGCTTGGGAATTTTACTGGCTTTCACCCCGTGTTCCTTGCCGATGCTGCCAATTCTGACCTCGCTGATCGTACGTGACAGTAAAGGCCTGAAAGCCTGGATGATTGCACTGACTTTTGTCAGCAGTATGGCTACTGTCTATGCGGTACTCGGCTTAATTGCGTCTTCAGCTGGTCTGAACTTCCAGCGCTGGTTGCAGCAACCGGGAACCCTGATCGCATTTAGCATCCTGTTTGTCCTGTTTGCCCTGAATCTGTTTGGCCTGTTTGAAATCAAACTGCCGCAACGTCTGGTTCATCGTCTGGACCGGGCGCAGGCCATGCAGCAGGGAGGGAGTCTGGTCAGTGCCGGTGTCATGGGCATGATCTCGGCACTTCTGGTAGGACCATGCATGACCGCACCACTGGCAGGTGCATTGTTATTTATTTCCCAGACGCAAAGTCAGTGGCAGGGCGCTCTGTTGCTGTTTACTCTGGGTTTTGGGATGGGCACGCCTTTATTACTGGCCAGTATTCTGGGTGCACGGATTCTGCCTAAAGCCGGGCACTGGATGAATCAGATTAAAGTGCTCTTTGCCTTTATCATGCTGGCATTGGCCCTGTATTTTATTCGGCCGCTAATTTCAGAAGCCGCTTTACAATGGTTATCCTTAGCTTTGGGTATGACCTTCGTAGCCTATGTGCTGTTCCGGATTTTCTGGCATCGCACGAGTCTAAGATGGCTGTATATCCTGTGTCTGGTACTGGCTGTACCTTATATTGCTTATAGCCAATATCAGCATAGTCAGCGGTTTTTTGTGGAGCAGGTGAGTACAGAAGTCAACTGGCATGTGGCACGTAGTGCAGCAGAATTTCAGCAGATTTTGAACAAGGCACCACAAGGGCAAAAGATCATTATTGATGTCTACGCCGACTGGTGTGTCGCCTGTCAGCCGATCGAACATCGTATTTTAAAATCTGCAGCGGTGCAGCAGGCGCTTGCGCCATATTTCCTGATCAAGCTGGATTTAAGCCAATATAATGCCTCTCATCAAGCACTGTTAAACCAATGGGAAATTCTGGGACCGCCAACGTATTTATTCTTGAATGCGCAGCAGCAGGAAATTCGTGGCTTGCGTTTGACCGGTGCCTTTAGCGAGGGAGAATTGCTGGCACAACTGCAAGCGCTGGCTCAAAGTGAAAATCCATAATCTAGTCTTAAAAAGCTGAACCCGTTTAAGAGACCTGCATCTGTGCTGGCACCGGTTCAGCATAGGCTTTGACCAGATTACGCCCACCGGCTTTAGCCTGATAAAGCGCCTGATCGGCCTGACTCAATAACTGCTGCGGGCGTAATTCCGCGCTAGAAATGGCAATCCCGAAACTGGCGGTCACCGGAATCAGCTCACCCTCATCACTGAAAATCTGCAATTGCTGAATGGCGATGCGACAGCGTTCAGCCACTTGCTCGGCTTTTTCCAGACTGGTATTTTTAAGCACCAAAATAAATTCTTCCCCGCCAAAACGGCCGACCACATCACTTTCGCGCAATTGCTGGTTCAGTACAGCACTCACTTCAACTAAGGTTTCATCGCCCTTATGATGGCCATAGTGATCATTAATTTTCTTGAAATGATCCAGATCTAATAGCACTAAAGCATAATTGGGAGTGGCTGCGGCATTCAGTTTATCCAGACATTGGTTGATACTACGGCGGTTAAACAGGTTGGTGAGCGGATCAATCTGACTCAGCTGTTTGATCAGCTGCTCGCGATGACGCCATTGACTGAGCAGAATCTCGAATAACACCATGCAGACGGCCAGAATTGGCAAAATGAAATACAGCATCGATAACAGCCAGAAACCATTATAAAAAAGCTTGTCATCGATATTAAAGAGCGGTGAATAAGGTAATTGATGACTGAAACTTAAATAGGCACATCCGCCCAGAAAAATGGAGGCAGGAATCAGCATGCTATACACCAGCGTGCGATGAAACAGCACCAGACCGACCATAATTAAGCAGACGTAAGCGGTGGTAGCGACCGGACTGATCACGCCGACAATATAGGCATCCCGGCATAGCGAAACCACAAAGGTGCCGACTGCCAGATAGGGTAGATAACGTTCCACCAGACAGTTGCCCTGAAATTTATAACAAGGATAAATCAGTAAGGCTAAAATCAATAAAAAACTGCCGTTCAGCACGACTTGTGAATGAACCCGTTCAATCTGTACATATTGCCAATACTCAGGATTGAATAAAACAAAGAGATCCCAGCCGAGCCAGGTCAGATGTACACCGCATCCCAAAGTCAGCATCAGGATGCATTTCTTCAGGATACGCCAGTTCATCACGACTTCATCTTCGACCAGATATTTCTTGATTCTGTGTCTTAGCACTTTTTCTAATACAGGCGATATTCGCTTCATGGTCCCGGTCTGACTTTAATTGTTATGGCAGATTTTTTAAGACTTATTGGATATTTATAGCTTTATTTACACAAGATAACATAAGTTTGAATGCTTGATAAACAACAATATTTAAAACATTTTTGTGATTTAGTTGATATCTGATCTGCTCATTCTTTGCCTATAGCATAAGTGATCTAGGCTATACCAAAGGGTTCTAATCAAAATTAAAGAGGTTAAGAGGCATACAGTTTTGTTCTAAATTCAGGATGATGTGTTTTATTTGTGCTAATTATTTCAATATGGTCAATCGTTAAAATGGCTGCATTGTTAGAAACAACCAAAGATAAAGAGCGAAGCCATGAAAGTTTTACAGATTGATTCCAGTATTTTAGGAGATGCTTCTATTTCGCGTCAGTTGACTCAGGCCGTGGTGGAACAATTGCAGCAAAAATATGCTGAGGCCATTGAAGTTGAGTACCTGGATCTGGCAGCACAGCCTATTCCCCATCTTACTGCCGAAATTTTAATGGGCCAGAATGCAGAACAGACGGGATTGGGCGAGGAAATTTTAGAGCAATATTTGCAGGCGGATATCGTGGTGATTGGTGCAGCGATGTATAACTTCGGTTTGCCATCGACCTTAAAAGCCTGGATTGACCGGATTTGTGTCGCGGGACGTACCTTTAAATATACCGAACAAGGTCCTGTGGGTTTGGCGGGCAATAAGAAAGTGTATATCGCCAGCAGCCGTGGTGGTGTGTATGGCGAGCAAAGTCCGGCTGATTTTCAGGAGGCTTTCCTGAAAACCGTATTTAACTTTACCGGCGTGAATGATATCGAAGTGATTCGTGCTGAAGGGGTGAACATGGGCGAAGCGGTTAAAGCCCAAGCATTGCAAACTGCATTGCAGCAGGTTCAGGCCATTTAAAAATCTAAAACCTCTTTTCAAAGGTCAGCTACGGCTGACCTTTTTTATGCATTGAATTATGGTTAATCTCGGTCCAGACGATGGGCAAATTCTGCAAGATCGGTCAGGGCCTGCTTGGCTTCATCGAACCAGGCACTGAACATCTGGAAGTTGTGCCACATGCCGGTATACAGTTTAAATTCGACCTCGACACCCGCCTGTTCCGCTTTTTCTTTAAAACGGCTAGCATCATCCAGCAGAATTTCCTTGGAACCTACCTGAATATGAATCGGTGGCAAACCGGTTAAATCGGCAAAAAAAGGAGAAACTTCCGGATCACCCCGATCAATTGAACGCGGTACATAATATTCAATCCCGGTTTGAACTGTTTCCAGAGACAGCAGGGCATCATGCTTCTGGTTATAACGTAAAGATTCACTGGTCAACGTTAAATCTAGCAATGGAGACAGCAGAATCAGACCGCTGAACTGTGGCAGACTTTCCTGCTGTATTTTGAGTGCCAGCGCCAAGGCCAGATTGGCACCGCAAGAATCGCCGGACAGAATAATATCTTTGGCCTGAACACCTTGATCCAGCAGCAGATTATAGACATCAAACAAGGCTTCTAATGCTTCTGGATAGGCAGATTCAGGTGATAGCGGATAATCGACATGCAGTACCTGCATCTGGGTTCGAGCCGCAATTTGAGTCATAAAGGCGCGATGGGTATTTAAAGAACCTAAGTAAAATGCGCCGCCATGAATATGAAAAATCAGCTGGGTCGATTCCTGCTGCGGCTTAATTTCTTCCGCGCGCAGTCCGGCCAGTCGGAGCGAGCGAATCTGTACCGTTTTATCCTGAGGGAAAAGTTTGCACATCTGTTCCAGAGCAATGCGCATTGAACTCGGCGGAAGACTGAATCTGCTCGGGGCACGAATGGCCGTTTTTAAAAAGCTTTCTGTAATTAATTGTTTCGTTAGCGGGCTTATCTTCATCTTCCTTCCATCTTTTTGTGCTTTTATTGATCGTGTAGATTATTTACCAACCATATTTACAAGGTTACACTAAATAGTCACAGCTAAAAATTGAAAAATTGTTGTGACTTTTTAATACTACATGGGTCTATTTTCAGACTAAGGAAATGAAGAAAAATGAAAAAAATAGCGCTTACGTTAGGACTACTAGGCTTATCTGCACTGGCTAATGCCGCGGATCCTTTAAATGGCACGGTATGGAAAACCATTGATGATAAAACCAAGCAGCCTAAGGCCATGGTTAAATTCACTGAACAAAAGAACGGCACTTTGTCAGCCAGTATTCAGTCTGTGTTAACTCCAGGTGAAGAAAATGCCTGCAAGAAATGTGAAGGTCCATATCACAACAAATCTCTGAAAGGCCTGACCATTGTTAAAGGTCTAAAAAATGCTGGCGGGACCAGTTATGACAGCGGTTCGATTCTTGATCCACAATCCGGTAAAACCTATAAGTTGAAAGGCCAGCTGGCAGACGGCGGTAAGAAACTTGAGCTACGTGGTTTCATCGGCGTAGCGGCATTGGGTCGTAATCAGACCTGGATTCGTGCCAACTAATTTATTTTAAGTAGATACACAAAAGCCTGACCGATGTCAGGCTTTTTTTTTATAACTATTATTCAATACAAGATATTAGCGGGCTAAGCCACGATAAGCTGTTTCATCAAAACCGGCAATAAATCCTGTAGAGGTTGCCAAGATTGGACGTTTGATTAAACTGGTATGGGTGGTTAATGCATTAATTAAAGCATCTTCACTCGACAGGGCGGTCTTTTGCTCTTCTTCACTGAGCTTACGCCAGGTAGTGCCTTTCTTGTTCAGAAGCACGTCCTGACCCAAGGCATCCAGCCAGGTTTTGATGGTTTCAGCATCGATGCCCTGTTTTTTATAGTCATGAAATTCATAACTCAGACCTTGCTCCGTCAGCAGATCAAAGGCTTTTTTCATCGAACTACAATTTTTAATTCCGTAAATTTTTAACATAGCTGCCATCTAAAAAATTTAAATCATGAACTAGCTTAACCAAATTGGCAGCAGCAAACCATGCAAAAGCAAATGAAAAAAAAGAAAAAATTTTAAATACCAGAAAAGTCATGTCATCAAAATGACATCAAGCAGCTTTAATATGAGCAGCAAGAAAAAGAACAATCTAAATAATAAGAAAAATAAAAATTTGGGAATAATAGAAATAGAAAACCCGCATTTAATCATCCTGATCATGCGGGTCTCAATCCAACGTCCAATGTCACATCCATGCAAAACAAGCTAAATCTATAGTCTGTTTTATTTTCGTCCTACGGCGTCCTGTCCTTATGTTGTCGTCCTGACATGTCCTTGTGCCGTAGCGCTATAATGCTATGTTATTACATTAAGATAAACCCAAAAAATACGTCATGTCATGTAAGAGATAAGCCTTAATTGAGTGAACGTATGTTCACTCAATTAAATAATGAAGATTATAGTTTGTAGTCGATGATCACGGGGGCATGGTCGCTAAACCATTGTTCTTTATAGACCCAGGCATTAACGGTACGCTCTTTCCAGTCCGGAGAGCAGGCATGATAATCAATCCGCCAACCAACATTCTTGGCACGCGCCTGTCCACGGTTTGACCACCAGGAGTATAATTCGGCTTCTTTGCGGACTTCACGGAAAGTATCGACATAACCAAGCTCATCGTAGATATGATCTAGCCAGGCACGTTCGTGCGGTAAACAGCCCGAGGCTTTCTGGTTACCCGACCAGTTTTTAATATCGATACGTTTATGCACGATATTGTAGTCACCGCAGACAATTACCGATTTATTTTCATCGCGCCACTGTTTCAGGATTTTTGCGTATTCTTCCAGAAAGTGATCTTTACGCGCTTGTGCTTCATCGCCTGATGAGCCGGAAGGTAGGTACAGGGAACAGATCTGTACGGTTTGTTCTAGACCCAAGTCAAATTCAGCGGCAATAAAACGGCCTTGTGAATCGGCCAGTTCAAAACCCAGGCCATCAGTTAAAGACACAAAAGGCAGACGGCTATAAATGGCCGTACCGGCATAACCCGGACGTTCGGCAGGAAACAGGTGCGTGTACCAGCCTTCAGGCTTGAATTTATCGGTCCACTGCGCATGCGTGATCCGGCTTTCCTGTATGCAAATCACGTCGGCATCCGACTGTTCCATCCATTCCAATAGACCTTTGGTGACAGATGAGCGTAAGCCGTTGACATTAATTGAAACGACGCGAAGAATTTTTTGATCACCTGGATAGCTACTCTTTGGTATCATGCGCAAGTCTTACCTTAATTAATGGATTTAGGAGCACCTCATGTCAACGCCAGCTCAGTTTAACCCGCAAGCTTTTATCGAACTCGCATTATCACGCGGTGTGCTTAAATTTGGTGAGTTTACTTTAAAATCGGGACGTGTGAGTCCCTATTTTTTTAATGCGGGTCTGTTAAATGATGGTGAAGCCTTGACACTGCTGGCTTCTGGCTATGCTGCAAAACTGACTGAATGTGACCATGTTGAAGTGATTTTTGGCCCTGCCTATAAAGGTATCCCTTTTGTAGCAGCGACCGCGGTGGCTCTGTCGCAAAATCATGGAGTAAGTGTGCCGTGGGGTTTTAACCGTAAAGAAGCGAAAGATCACGGCGAAGGTGGTGTACTGGTAGGTGCTTCGGTTGCAGGTAAAAAAGTCTGGATCATTGATGACGTAATTACCGCAGGAACGGCGATTCGTGAAGTCGTCACCATCCTGAAAAATGCCGGTGCCCAAATTGCCGGTGTACTCGTGGCGCTTGATCGTCAGGAAAAAGGTCAGGGTGATTTATCTGCGATTCAGGAAGTACAGCAAGAGCTTGAGATCCCTGTACATGCCTTAATTACCATGAAAGATTTAATGGATTATCTGGAAGCGAAAGGCGACCTAGAAGCTTTGGCAAAAATGGAAGATTACCGTGTTAAATACGGGATCTAAGCCTGGATTGGCATAGAAAAGGAAGCTTGAGCTTCCTTTTTTTATAGATACTCGATTTTCTAAGCATTTGAAATTTATTATCTCTGTCTATTCTTGTAAGCATTGGCTTACATCGATTCCAGCACTTTGCGGCTGTTTTGAATAGTGGAAATTTCCTATGATAGCTTTAACAGGAACAGGAGGTTCCACACAAGAATAACAATAGATAAATACAAGGAAAGTAAGGTACGACAGGAGTTATACCAAGCGAACGCATACGGAAAACCCCTGGCAGATGCCAGGGGTTTTTCATTTCTATTTCTTTATAGAGCAACGCTTACAACAGCAATGATTCAGAACATGATTCTTAAAAATTCACTGTTAATGAGCTAAATAGAGGAGTAGAAAACCTTTCACCAAAATTATGAATCTTCAGAGCTAAAAAAGCACCTGAAGGTGCTTTTTCTTATTGCTGTGCTAAATTATAGCGCAACGATATTGATCGCATTTGGACCTTTTTGACCATCAACCACGCTAAAAGAAACGCGCTGACCTTCAAACAAAGTTTTGAAACCAGAACTGCTGATTTCTTTAAAGTGTGCAAAAACGTCAGGACCTGATTCTTGTTGAATAAAACCAAAACCTTTAGTTTCGTTAAACCATTTTACTGTACCGGTAACTGTAGTAGACATAATATAACCTGTTAAATTTTAATAATTTTAGTCATGCAAATGACTATGGATAACTTGGAAAAACAACAAGAATTGAAATAAAGATCTGAAAAAACTGAGGATTATAAATAATACTGCGGCACTTAAAGAAGCTTAACTAAACAACGCTTTTTTCTAGTTAAAGACAGCATAGCCTAAATCAGAAAATATTCAAGTTTTTTATATTTATTATTTATTTTTCTTATAAAAGTAGCTCAATTCTTGTTTTTTAAAGCATTTCAAGCTGATTCGCTTGAGCTTTATCATTTGCATTTAAGCTTTAGCGAAGCTAAACAATAAATACACGTTGTGTTTGTGTTACTTTATGTTAATCAAAATCGTTCAGTACCCAGCAAGATTTTACTAAGTCAGTGTATTTTATAACTTTGGGTAAATTAGTATTTGTAGTTTTAAGATAGTTATCGTCATTGTTTGTGTATAAAAATCCACCTATATTAAAATTCAATTGGAAAAATTAACTATAAGAATTTCTTGATTTTAATTTAAAACCAAATACGAGTGAGTCTCATGGATTACTGGAACAGTGTGTTACTTATATCCATCATCACCATGGTTGGACTGGCCATGATCATCCTGTTCGTCGGATGTAAAATGTGGAAGAACTTGGTGGTCACTTTACTGATTGCCACCTTGATTGGTTTTCTGATTGTATGTGCAATCAATTTTGTTTTTGGCGATCGTCTTCAATTTCTATGGGGTGCCCCTGAGACTGGCGATAGCAATTTTATGCTGGAAATGGGGCTGATGAGC
Organism: Acinetobacter lwoffii; assembly: GCA_963516025.1. Lineage (GTDB taxonomy): Bacteria > Pseudomonadota > Gammaproteobacteria > Pseudomonadales > Moraxellaceae > Acinetobacter > Acinetobacter lwoffii_R. The sequence goes on along the minus strand of CAUPZU010000007.1, from coordinate 61,570 downwards.
CTGTTAATTGGCGGCGTGAGTACCTTTATCATTATGTTAGGCACTTTGGTGGCTAAAAGTAACAGTAGAAATCAAGGCGATGAAGACTAGTTTTTCGCAAAATAACAAGTCTCTTAATGAGTGGGAAAGTGCAGAAAAGCATCGCATGTACAGTTCATAGGCTTAAAAAATCTTTCTCAGTCAAATGTATAGTGCCATAGCGCTACGGGACATGAATGGCGTTTCACATCCCGTAGCTGCATAATTTTCTGTATCAAAAATTTAGAACATCATTCTTAGACCTGCACCATAGATCCAGCCTTTTTCTGAATCAGAACTTTGCTGCCAGGCTGTCTGTTGGTTGCCTTTGCTGTATTCATAACCGACTTCCAGATAAGGCATGAGCTTTTTGCTCAGTTCATAGCGTGTTTCCAGACCCAAGGTTGCATGACTAAGGCCGGTTTTTTTCGCATTCGCTGCCTGATCATTCAGGATGACATCCAGTTCGACAAAGGGCTGCATAATCAGTTTCTGCGTCAATAACAGGTCACGCTCTGTTTCCAGTTTTAATCCGACAAAGTCATCTTCACCGACATAAACATGAGCATCCGTTTCGAAAAAGTAGGGGGCCAGGCCATGTAGCCCAAATACTGCATCGAAGCGCTCGTTCTGCTGTTGTGTAGCAGGCTCGGCTAAATTTTCCTGTCGATAGCGCACCCCGGTCTGCACATCCCAGAAATCGGAAATATTTCGGCTATACAGCACTTTGGCATCATATTCGGCCTGATGCGATTCATGTTTGTCGGCTTCTAGCTTGAGGAAGATTTTATTTTCATCCGTGCCAATTCTGGCTTGGTTCTTGGACTTGAATGCCCCATTTCCCTCTGAACTATGCTGCCATTTCTGGTCCAGAATGATCTGGCTATAAATCTGTGCGCCATGTTCTTTACGATGATCATGTTCGCTGGCAGAACTGACTGAATTTTTTGGTGTGCTCAGTGCATGCTGTTGATGCAATAACTTTTGTGGCGGTTGATAGGATGCGCCATCTGCAGTTTCAGTATGCTGTGCGTGGTTATCAGCCATGTTTTGCATGGCATGATGCCCGCTATGATGCTGATGTTCATTATGACCCGTATGCTCGCTAGAAGCTGCCGCAAAAACACTCAGACTGCTTAGGGTAAGTGCACTGCTGAGCACTGACTTTACAAAAAGATTAGTGATGTGCATGGCTTGCTCCTTCAGCTGCTGCTGGTTTTGACGGCATTTTTTGTGAAGAAGGGTGAGATGCTTGATCATCATTCACATGCGCCACAATCAGCTTGTTCATCATGCCAGCACTCATGTGATAGAGCAGATGGCAGTGAATCGCCCATTCTCCCAGTTCATCTGCTGTGAGCAGGGTGGTCACCGTTTTCCCGGGCGGCACAATCACGGTGTGTTTATTTGGCATATTTGCAGCAGACTGACCATTTTCCAGCTGCATAAACATGCCATGCAAATGCATCGGATGGGCCATCATGCTGTCATTGATAAATTTCAGCCGGATCCGCTCGCCATATTTCACCTGAAGTGGCTCGGCATCACTGAATTTTTTACTATTCATGGTCCAGATATAGCGCTCCATAGTTCCACCCAGACGAATCACCAGTTCACGTTCTGCTGCACGGGTATCAGGTTGTGGTGTCAGGGCTTTGAGGTCTTGATATTGCAAGGCTTTGTGCCCTGCAGGCGTAGACATATTGGCCCAGCCCTCAACCGGCTGATGAGGCTGATTGGTTCCGGACATGGCATTATGACTTACATGCATGTCGTGCTGGGCATGTTGATCATGTTCACTTGTGGCAGTCTGCATGGTCTGACTGCTGTGTGTGTCATGTGACATGTCATGTTGTTCGCCATGTCCCATATCTTCCATGGTCAATAAGGCACGAGGGCGCGGTGTTGGTAATTGAACCGGAGCCGGGGCTTTACTTGAATCAGTTGCCTGATGCAGACTGCCAATGGCAAAGCCTGAGCGGTCGATCGATTCCGCTTCAATCTGGTAATGCGCTGCAGTGGGTTCCACAATCACATCATAGGTTTCAGCGGTTCCGATACGGAATTCATCTACATTGACCGGCTGCACCGGTTGTCCATCGGCACTGACCACGGTCATTTTCAGCTGGGGAATACGCACATCGAAAAACGACATGGCAGAAGCATTGATGAAACGCAGGCGGACTTTTTCATTGGGCTGGAACTGGCCACTCCAGTTTTGTTGCGGCGTTTTTCCATTGACCAGAAAGGTATAACCGGTAACATCAGATAGGTCGGTTTTCAGCATACGCATCTGGTTCCACATCTTGCGGTCTGACCAGGTGGCCTTCAGGCCATCACGTTTCACCTGCTGGAGTACATCGCCCAAGGTTTCACGCTGGTTCTGATAATATTCGGCCGATTTTTTTAAATTGTTCTGAATCTGCTGGCCGCTTTGTTCGTGAAAATCTGACAGCATCACCACATAATCCCGCTCGGTTTGTTCATGTGGAGGTAGTAATGTCTGTGCTTTGGGGCGAATCACCAATGCGCCATAGAGGCCATCCTGTTCCTGACCTTTGGAATGTGCGTGATACCAATAGGTGCCGTTTTGACGAACCTTGAAGCGATAAGTAAAAGACTGTTTCGGTTTGATCCCCTGAAAACCGTTAAATCCGGGGACACCATCCATCAGCCCGGGCAGGAGGAGGCCATGCCAGTGCAGCGAGGTATCCTGATTGTTCAGGTTGTTTTGTACATGAATGACTGCATCATCACCTTCTTCAAATTCCAGCAAGGGTGCAGGGAATTTTCCGTTTACAGTGATACGCTTGACCGTCTTTCCGGTGAGATTGATCGGGCTTTCATCAATGACCAGATGATATTCTTTTACGGCTGCAAACAAGGCAGACGACGAGATGAGACCGAAGCCCAGACACAGGCTTTGACTGATTTTAAGCAACATAACTTAATCCTTAATGAATAAAAAAATTTAAAAATTCAGGATCAAGCTTTGGGTGGGCGCAGGATTTCTTGCCAGTAACCAGCAAGGTGCTGGGCATGGTAAGCAGGGAGGAGGGTTTTTTCCGGATAACCGTGATCAGGCACGCTTAACTCGGGCGTTGTAATGGACAGGCTGGTGACCAAGTTCTGGCAGGCCATAGTGCCACAATCCAGACAATCTGATGACTGCTGGGTGCTGTCACTGACACAGTCCGGCTGAATCAGTTCCTGATCTTGATGATGATCAGTCTTATGCAGCGAGTGAGAAGCAGAGGGTTTTGTCATTTCCAGACAATGAGGATTCGTTTTTTCAGACGGCATAACCAGATGCATGGTGTTTGCAGATGCGACAGACACACTGCTCCAGCCTATGGCAAAAACCACAAGCATCACCAACCAGATCTGTTTGACGAGCCGTATGAGCAAAAGTACACCCTGAAAAAATGCGCTGCATGTTTGAGCAATAAAAGCATAAACGCAGTAACTCAAATTAGCAAATTCTGGACAAGATTATTTTTTAGGTCACCTACATACTACTTTTTTCATAGGTTCAGGTTTCAGTTTCGCACTTTTCACATTTTTTACAGTCCAGCAGCATCCCGAGTTTTTCTTTGCGCCCTTGCTCGGTCATCACCCATGGGCGATTTTGCCATGGCGGGGTATGCCGTACATGCTGGCCATGTCCGCAGGCCAGTTCTGCAACCCAATGCTGTTCTTCATCCAGATGAAAACCGATAATGGCCTGTTGCATGGCAAACCTCCTATGAGTTCAATCTGCCTCAGTACTTATCTAAAAACCTATATAAAATAAGTCATGCAAAATCACCATAAACAAAAGAATCGACACAAGCTATACTCCTTGCCAAGTCATTTTTTGAAAAAGAGCAGAGACACATGCGCGTACTTGTTGTGATGGATCCCATTGAAAATGTAAACCTGAAGAAAGACTCGACCATGGCCATGCTGTGGGCAGCAGCACGTCGCGGGCATGAACTCGGTTATGCATTGCAGCAAGATTTATATATCGATCAGGGCAAGGCCTTTGGTCTGATCGCGCCGTTACAGGTATTTGAAGACTACGACCATTATTATGAACTTGGCGAAAAACAAAAAGAGTCGATCGCTGCTTATGACGTTGTCTTGATGCGTAAAGATCCGCCTTTTGATATGAACTTCGTCTATACCACTTATATTCTGGAGCAGGCAGAGCGCGAAGGGGCATTGATCATCAACAAACCGCAAAGCCTGCGTGACTGTAATGAAAAACTGTTCGCGACCCAGTTCCCGCATCTGCAAGTTCCGACCTTGGTGACTTCGCAGCAAAGCCTGATTCGTGAATTTCTCAAAGAACAGGTCGATGTGATTGTAAAACCTCTAGATGGTATGGGCGGCACCGGGATTTTCCGCCTGTATCAGGATGGCATCAACATCGGTTCAACCATTGAAATGCTGACCAATAATGGTACCCAGCCGATCATGGCGCAGCGTTATATTCCGGAAATTGTCGAAGGCGATAAACGCATCCTGATGATTAATGGTGAGCCAGTGCCGTATTGTCTGGCCCGTATTCCACAAAATGGTGAAGTGCGTGGTAATCTGGCCGCGGGTGGCCTAGGTGAGGCACGCCCCCTGACTGAAAATGACAAAGTCATTGCAGCAAAAGTAGGGCCGTATCTCAGAGAAAAAGGTCTGGTCTTTGTAGGGCTGGATGTGATCGGAAATTATGTTACTGAAATTAATGTAACCAGTCCAACCTGTATCCGTGAAATTGACACCCAGTTTGGCACCTCGATTGCAGATGATCTGTTTGCCGTGCTGGAAGCGGGGCAGGCCAATCAGGTTTAAAAGCAAAATCAGGTGAAAGAAGAGTCTGCTTGCAGGCTCTTTTTACCTTTTTTATTTCGGGTAACGCTTAAATAAATATGCCGTCATTACCATGCCCAGCATCGAAAGGCAGACAGTGATAATGGCAAGATTGGCCCAATATTGGGTGGCAGATATCAGCGCAGCGCTCAGGGTCGGTATAAAAAACTGTGCGCAGGCTGAGATTTGTAAAACCAGACCCACACTGGCCGCTGCTGCATAGGCGCGTGGTGCATAGTGCAGGGTAATCGCAAAAACAGTGGTTGGGATCATCCCGCCAATCAGTGAAAACAGCACGGCACTGACAACCTGCAATTCAAATGAGAGCCAGGAATTTGCGGCAAATACCAAGCAACTGCTACAGAGCATTGCCACAAATCCGGTACTCAATAAGGTGTACGGTCTATAACCCTGTTGCAGCAACATGCCTGCGCCAAAAGTGCCCCCCAGATTGGCCAGCACGACCATCGAGACCAGCATCCCTGCACGTTTAAGTCCAGCCCCTGTTCAACATACAGTGTAGGCAGGAAGCCCGTGACAGTAATCCATTGACTGGTATAACAGGCGAAAATAATCGCCAGACAGATAATGGGAGGATGGGTCAGGGTAATTTGAACAATCTGCCAGAATGAGGTGTTTTCCGTAGCTGCCTGGAAAGAATCTAGCTGTGTTACCAGGACAGGTTCAATATTTAAATATTGTTTGATCATGCCAGCAATAACCAGGCACAGGCAGCCCAAAATGGCCCGGATCGTTTGCCAGTCCAGATATTCAAGCAGGAGAGGAATCGTTAATACGGCCAGACTGACACCGATGCCCATATAGGAACTCCAGAGTCCCATCTTGAAATTCAGTGTTTCAGCGCGGCTGGTACGTTTTAAAATGGCTGGCGCACACAAGGAGATGGTTAAAAATCCGATTCCTTCCATAAAACGCAATACATATAAAGTGGCAGGCTGCGTAATCCAAAGCCCGGCAAGACTGCTTAGCCCTAAAATGATTAAGGCCATGATCAGGCAGCGCTTTAATCCCATTTTTTCCGAGAAGGTGCCAATGCATAGCGCAAACAGCATTCCGGCAGCCTGCACCAATGCTAATGAAAAACCAGCCTGAGTAAAACTCAGGTTTAAATCCTGCTGCAACACAGGAATCACGGCCGAAAGTTTGCCGACATGGATCGCAGCCAGATAACCGGCCAAGATAATCCATACATCACGACATGAGATTTTTGACATCTATCCGAACTGAGTCCATTTAAAGCATCTGCTTGTACATCAAGCATCATTCATATATAGATATGAATAGCATGAAACTTTTATAAAATTGATAGGATTTAAGCCTAAGATTATCGGCCAATGATAAGAGAGGAGGTGAACGGGAGAAAACGGAAGACCGCTGTAAATAAAGCGCTCTTCGTGGCAAAGTTATTGATAATATAATGAGAAAACTATTTAAAATTGATATGATATGTCACTTAAGTCGAAGGAAAAGTGCAGACCTTATAAATAAAACGAGTCTAAACTTGAAGTTTGCGTGAAAAAAACAATTAAAGCCTTGTTGAAATAAAGTAAATAAACTTTCATGGCCTGAGGTTTGTGATTACAATTGATTACTTAAATCAGATTTCCTGCTCCATTTTTTGAATTGAAGAATTAAACCGTGACCGAAGCTCAGCAAAAACAGCCTAAACATGTCATGATGATGGCCGCAGGTACAGGTGGACATGTGTTTCCAGCGTTAGCTGTTGCCAAAGATTTACAACAAAAAGGTATACAGGTTTCATGGTTGGCCACGCCCGTAGGCATGGAAAACCGCCTGTTAAAAAACCAGAATATTCCCATTTATCAGATTGATATTCAGGGTGTACGTGGCAATGGTTTTGTGCGTAAAGCCTTGGCGCCTTTTAAAATTATGAAAGCCACCTTAAGTGCCATGAAATTCATGAAACAGCTTAAGGTCGATGCCGTGGCAGGCTTTGGCGGTTATGTGGCAGGGCCGGGTGGATTGGCCGCGCGTATCTTAGGCATTCCGGTGCTGATCCATGAACAGAATGCAGTTGCCGGTTTTACCAACACCCAATTGTCGCGTGTGGCAAAGACGGTGTGTCAGGCTTTTCCAAATACCTTTCCGGCCCAAGATAAAGTCGTGACTACGGGTAATCCGGTACGACAAGAAATTAGCGAAATTTTAAATCCATCCTGGCGTTATCAGGAGCGTGACAAGGCAGGATTGCCCTTACGTATTCTGATCGTTGGTGGGTCTTTGGGGGCGCAAGCCTTAAATGAACGGGTTCCGGAAGCTTTAAAGCAACTCAATGTGCCATTAAGCGTCTATCATCAGTGTGGGCAAAACCATGCCGAGGCGACCCGGGCACGTTATGAAAATGCACCGGCCAGTCTACAAGTTGAAGTACAGCCCTTTATTGAAGATATGGCCAAAGCCTATTCTGATGCCGATCTGGTGATTTGCCGTGCCGGAGCTTTGACCGTCACTGAAATTGCCACTGCCGGCGTAGCTGCGATTTTTGTGCCGCTTCCAACTGCAGTGGATGATCACCAGGCGGCCAATGCCGGTTTCCTGGCCAATATCAATGCGGCAAAGATTTGCCCGCAGGCCACGATGACCCCGGAAAGTTTAAAAACATTATTAGAGCCGATGCTGAATCGCCAACTGTTAATGGAAATGGCCGTGAAAGCACGCCGACAGGCTCAACCCGATGCGACTCAACATGTGGTCCGTTTAATTCAAGAATTGTAATCCGAGTAAACTATGTCTCCAACAACCCCAGCTGAACAAGCGAAAAAGTTAATCAAAGTGCCGGAAATGCGCCGTATCAAACACATTCATTTTGTGGGGATCGGTGGCGCAGGCATGTGTGGTATTGCGGAAGTGCTGAAAAACCAGGGCTATAAAGTGTCCGGTTCAGATATCAAGGCATCCAATACCACCGCACAGCTGGAAGCGAATGGCATTAAAGTCTATATCGGACATACTGCAAATAATATTAAGGGCGCCAACGTGATCGTGGTGTCTACCGCGATTGATAAAGAAAATCCGGAAATTAAAACCGCGATTGAAAACCGTATTCCTGTGGTTCGCCGTGCGGAAATGCTGGGTGAACTGATGCGTTACCGTCATGGTATTGCCGTTGCCGGCACGCATGGCAAGACCACCACCACCAGCCTAATCACCTGTATGCTGGCTGAAGAAAACATGGATCCAACCTATGTGATCGGTGGTTTGCTGAACCGTACCGGTATGAACGCAGCCTTGGGCGCCAGCCGTTATATCGTGGCCGAAGCCGATGAGTCAGATGCTTCTTTCCTGCACCTGGAACCGATGGCTGCCGTGGTGACCAATATTGATGCTGATCATATGGATACCTATGGCGGTAGCTTCGATGTCCTGAAAGATACTTTTATCCAGTTCCTGCAAAAACTGCCATTTTACGGCTTGGCTGTAGTCTGTGGTGATGATGCCAATATCCGTGAAATTATGCCGCGAATTGCACGTCCGTTACTGACTTATGGTTTCAATGAAGACAATGACATCCGCGCAGTAGATGTTGATCAGGATGGCATGCAAACCCACTTTACCGTATTGCGTAAAGAGCGTGAGCCATTGCGTGTAACGGTCAACCAGCCAGGCTTGCATAATGTGCTGAATGCCCTGGCCGCGATTGGTATAGCAACCGATGAAGGCGTGTCTGATGCTTCAATCTGCCGTGCACTGGAAGGTTTCAGTGGTGTGGGCCGCCGTTTTGAAGTTCAGGGTGAGTTTGCGATTGAGGGTGGTGACGTGAAACTGGTGGATGACTATGGTCATCATCCAAAAGAAGTGGAAGCAACGATCAAAGCTGCGCGTCAGAGTCATCCGGACCGTCGTCTGGTAATGATGTTCCAGCCACACCGTTATAGCCGTACCCGTGACTGTTTTGATGATTTTGTGGAAGTGCTTTCTACTGTAGATCAGTTATTGTTGCTGGATGTTTATCCTGCCGGTGAAAAACCGATTGTCGGAGCGGACAGCCGTACTTTGGCCCGCAGCATTCGTCTACGTGGTGAAGTCGAGCCGATTCTGGTCGATGCAGCGGACGGCAACCTGAATCAGATCATGAGAAAAGTATTGCAAGCAAATGACTTGTTATTAACCCAGGGCGCAGGTAATGTTGGAGCAATCTCAGTCGAGCTTGCGCAAAATCACTTATATATAAAATAGTCATCTTGCGTGACTGAATTGAATTGACCAGATTGAAAAAAGTTTAAGGATATAAACGTGTCAAATGCTTCAAAATTCGGAAAAGTTGCCGTGTTGCTTGGTGGTAAATCTGCAGAGCGTGAGGTTTCTCTAGACAGTGGTACGGCGGTACTTGAGGCATTAGTGCGTTCAGGGATCAATGCGGAAGCGTTTGACCCGCAGGAGCGTAGTGTCACAGAATTGGTGAATTATGATCGTGCATTCATTGTATTGCATGGTCGTGGCGGGGAAGACGGCCAGATCCAGGGTGCACTGGAATGGTTAAACGTGCCGTATACCGGTACCGGTGTACAAGGTTCTGCCATCGGCATGGACAAGGTCAAGACCAAGCAGGTCTGGCAGGGTTCGGAATTGCCGACAGCACCGTATCGCATTGTCACCAAAGACTCTGATGCGACCGACATTGTTAATGCTTTAGGCTTGCCTTTCATCATTAAACCAGTGCATGAAGGTTCCAGTATCGGCATGAGCAAGGTCGAAAAAATTGAAGACTTTGCCGAAGCAATTGCCAAGGCAACTGAACATGATGCCGTGGTGATGGCAGAAAAATGGATTACCGGCCGTGAATACACCATTGTGGTTTTAAATGGTCAGGCGCTACCTGTGATTCGTCTTGAACCGCCTCAAGATGTTGCTTTCTACGATTATGAAGCGAAATATCAGCGTAATGATGTGCAATATGGCATTCCATGTGGTTTAACTGAAGCTGAAGAGCAGCAGTTAAAAGCCTTAAGTTTGCGCGCATTCCAGGCAGTCGGTGCCAGCGGTTGGGGTAGGATCGATGCTATGCAGGATGAACAGGGCAACTTCTGGTTGCTTGAAGTGAATACCGTACCGGGCATGACCAGTCATTCTCTGGTGCCAAAAGCGGCAGCTGCAGTCGGTTACAGTTTTGATGAGCTGTGTGTCGCAATTCTGGAACAGACCTTGACTGGTTCGGCACACTAAATATGGCTCAACTTCCTGTTTCCATGCGCCGTAAACGTGCTGCGATTACTTCAATTCACGACAAGCCGCCGACACGCAAAGAAAAGCTGACCAATTTTGGTGGCTGGTTATTGTTGTGTATTGCGGTATTGGTGCTGGCCTTTGGAATATTGGGTTTATATAAAGTCATGACCAATAGTGACGTGGCAGAGCTGGGCGTGGTAGGTACGCGCTCGGCTGCTGAACAGCGTCAGGTCATGCAATATGTGTCACCGATTGTGACCGAAAACTATTTTACTTCGGATCTGGAAGCGATCCGTGATCGTACCCTGGAATTGTCCTGGGTGGATCGGGTCGTGGTTTCCCGAGCCTGGCCAAATGGCATTCGGGTGCGAGTGATGCCGCATCATGCGATTGCGCGTTGGGGGACAGGGCGTTTACTAAGTGATAGTGGCGTGATTTTCACTGAAGTCACACCTAAGAATTATCAGGCATTACCGTTACTACATGGGCCGGCGAGCCATGCAGAAACCATGATGCGTCGTTATAATGAAATTAATCAGTTATTTTTGCCACAAGGCATTCGTCTAAAAGAATTATACCTCACCGAGCGAATGACCTGGTTTATGCAGTTTGATTCGGGTTTAAGAATAATTGTGGATAAAGATCAGACCATGAGCAAATTACAGCGCCTGAGTCATCTGTCTCAGAGTGATTTGAAGCCGGTCTGGTCTAAAATTTCGGCCATCGACCTGCGTTATCGCAATGGATTGTCGATCCAGTGGAAAAATTCAATTCCGCCTAAAATTGTAAATGGACATTTTATTGTAACCATTGATGACACGGGCGTTGAGAATAAGGTAACAGTAAAGCCATAATGACCGGCTTTAAAAAATAGAGGCATTTAAAGCCATAAATCTAACAAACACGTAATGGTAGTAGTGAATAATGAGTGAAGCTGTTCCCTCGGTTGTGGCGATTGACATTGGGACACACAAAGTTTCAGTTTTGATTGGCAAGGTACACGCGCCAGACAATATCCAAGTGATTGGTATGGCCACCGCTCGTAACCGAGGCATGAGTAAAGGGAAAATTGTCAGTCTCGATAAAGTTATTACTGCAATTAAAAATGCCGTTCAAGAAGCAGAAGATATGGCGGAATGTCGTGTACATTCTGCTTGGGTCTCTATTCCAAGTGCCGAATTAAAAAGCTTTTATGCTTCAGGTCGCACCTCGATCGACAATAGCGAGCATGCGATTACCACCAGTGAAGTGGTGCGTGCACTGGAATTGGCCAAAGCCAGTCATTTGACTTCAGATCATTATCTGGTCAGTGCTGTGCCTCTGGGTTTTGAGCTGGATGATTCACCGGAATGGGTGCTAAACCCGATTCGTATGTCGGCATATAGCATGACCGGGCATTATCATCTAATGATGCTGCCAATCAGTACCATGCAGAATATTGATCGCGCCCTGAAAGGTGCCAATATTGGCGTGGAAAAAATGGTGGTGTCGAGCTTGGCCACTGCTGAAGCCAGCCTGCTGAAAGACGAAAAAGAATATGGCGTGTGTCTGGTGGATATCGGTGCTGGCACGACCAATGTGGCGGTGTATGTGGATGGCCGTCTGGCCTTAACCCATACCTTCCAGCGTGGCGGTGAACATGTGACCCGTGATATTGCAGCAGTATTGCAAACCACGACCGAAGAAGCTGAACGTCTGAAATTGCTGTATGGCTGTGTCGACCTGAAAGTGGTCAAGCCGGACCATATGATTCAGTTCCAAGGAATTGACGGGCCACAAACCATCAGCCGGATTGAACTGACTGAAATTATTATGGCTCGTTATGAAGAAATTCTGGGTCTGGTACGTGATGAGCTGGTGAAAAATGGTGCCATCCAGGGCTTGTATCATGGTGTGGTATTGACCGGTGATGCCAGTCATATCGAAGGGATGGTGAGTTTTGTTCGCCGTACCATGGGGGTCTCGGCGCATTTAGGTAATCCGCCGACTCAGGTGTATGCAGACGAACAACATCAGGCTGCTTTACGTCGCTCGCAATATAGTACGGTGGCTGGCTTGCTGATGTTTAGTCAGAGTGATACTCAGGACACGATTGTGGAACAGGATGATGTAGAGCGGTTGTCATTGGCTAAGCGGGTCAAAAGAGCCTTGTTTGGCTTTAATGACACCCTGAAATCAATCTTTTAAGTCGATTTTTATTGTGAATATTGTTGGGAAGATGTAGTTAATCGGGCTTGTACTTGACAAGTGAACGCATGAGCAGCATTCTTAAAAACAATTTTATTAAGATTAAGGCAGTATACGGGCTTAGTGACTGCCAATTATGAATTAGGAATTTTATAGGTCATGGCCTCATTTGAATTTTTCGAAGACGATCATAGCGATAGCAATGGTCAAGCCCGTTTCACTGTGTTTGGTGTAGGTGGTGCGGGTGGTAATGCTGTACAACATATGTTGCAGTCCGATATCCAGGGCGTAAAGTTTGTTTGTGCCAATACTGACAAGCAGGCATTGGATCGCATGGAAGCCGAATTTAAAATTCAGCTGGGCGAGCAAAGTACCCGTGGTCTGGGTGCAGGTGCAAATCCGCAAGTCGGCCAGACCGCAGCAGAAGAAAGCCGTGAACTGATCCGCCAGCAGCTTGAAGGGACCGATATGGTCTTTGTTACTGCAGGTATGGGTGGTGGTACCGGTACCGGTGCAGCGCCAGTCGTGGCTGAAATTGCGAAAGAAATGGGTATCCTGACCGTTGGTGTCGTGACCACGCCATTTAACTTTGAAGGCAAACGCCGTTTACAGTCTGCTGAAAAAGGCATCGAAGCCCTTGAGCAGCATGTAGACTCATTAATCATCATTCCAAACCAGCGTCTATTGAAAGTCTTCCGTGATATTTCAATGAAAGATGCATATAAAAAAGCGGATGATGTTTTACTGAATGCAGTACGCAGTATTTTTGATTTGGTAGTCCGTCCTGGCCATATCAACCTTGACTTTGCTGACTTAAAAACAGCCATGAGCACTCGTGGTTATGCCATGATGGGTGTCGGTCTGGGTCGTGGTGAGAATCGTGCACGTCAGGCTGCTGAGCAGGCAATCCGTAGTCCATTACTCGACAACGTGACTATCATGAATGCCAAAGGCATTCTGATCAACGTGACTGGTGGCGATGACGTGACTTTCGGTGAAATTGAAGAAATTACTGATGTCGTGAACCAGATTGTCGATTTAGATGAGGGTCAAGTGTTCTACGGTACCGTTTTTGATCCGGATGCGCGTGATGAAATCAGCGTGACTGTGATTGCAACAGGTCTCACCCGTCATGCAGCGGATTCAGTTGAACCGACCAAACGTACTAATGTACAGGCAACTCGTCCAGCAGCAGCTGCACAGGCTGTGGTGGAAGATGATGATGTACCGGCAATTCAGCGTCAGCAGCATGAAACAGGTGCAGCAGCGAATCCAGCGGCGGCTTCAGTTTCTAGCCCGCGCCCAACGCCAATGAGCATTCAGGATTATCTTAAGAATCAACAGCGTAAATAACATGTAACATCATGTGTTTAGATGGATTAGACAGGAAAGGTGGCTTTTAAGCCACCTTTTTGTTTTTTATCAATGGCCAAATATGCTAACGTATAGCGGTTTTATAGATGAACAGATGATAAAAGCATGTTGAAACAACGTACCCTGAAACGTGTCGTGAAAGCGAGCGGAATCGGTCTTCACAGTGGGCAGAAAGTCATGATTAACTTTGTGCCGCACCATGCCGATGGGGGAATTGTGTTTCGTCGTATAGACCTGAACCCACCAGTGGACATTCCAGCTGATGCCATGCTGATTCAGGAAGCCTTTATGTGCTCGAACCTCGTTCAGGAAAATGCCAAAGTAGGCACCATTGAACATGTCATGAGTGCGATCGCTGGTCTGGGCATTGATAACCTAATTATTGAAGTATCGGCTTCTGAAGTCCCGATTATGGACGGCAGTGCAGGTCCGTTTATTTACCTGTTGATGCAGGGCGGTTTGCAAGAGCTGGATGCTGCTAAAAAATTCGTCAAGATTATTAAACCGGTTGAAGCACTGATTGATGACAAACGTGCCATTTTTAGCCCACATGAGGGCTTTCAGCTGAACTTCACCATTGATTTTGATCATCCTGCCTTTAAAAAAGAACATCAGTCTGCCAGTATCGATTTTTCTACTGAAACCTTCGTTTATGAAGTCAGTGAAGCGCGTACCTTTGGGTTTATGAAAGATCTGGATTATCTCAAAGCCAATAACCTGGCGCTGGGTGCCAGTCTGGAAAATGCCATTGGTGTGGATGAAACTGGGGTCGTTAATGAAGAAGGTTTACGTTTCTCGGACGAATTTGTACGTCATAAAATTCTGGATGCTGTGGGTGATTTATACTTGCTCGGACATCAGATTATTGCCAAATTTGATGGTTACAAATCTGGACATGCCTTGAATAATCAACTTTTACGCAATGTGAAAAGTGATCCAAGCTGCTATGAAATTGTAACATTTGATGACGAAGCCAATTGTCCAATCATGTATGTGAATGTGACATAAGTCATTGTGTTTGTGTCTTTATGTTTTTGTTATTGCTTTAATACTGTGATACACATCACATAATGTTTGCTTTTTAATTTATTACATTTGATTGCTATGTTACTTTTTATTGCTTGCCAAACGTAGTAAAGCTTGGCTAAGCTTAGGGTCGCTTATAAAGTCAGCAGCACTACGAAGTAATTCCTGTGTTTCTGCATTTAAGGCTCTTTCAGGTGTTGCTGAAACAGGTGATGTTTGCGAAGGATTCCGCAAGCAAACTTGAAGTTTAGTGAGATCTGTTAATTCATTTATTTGAGAGAGTTGTGAAATGTATTGCTTTTGAAGATAGGCCAATTGACTGATCATGGCCTGGTTTTCACCAGTAATCGTTAACACACCATTTTGATAGCAGACAACTTGCCAGCGTTCCGGTTGGGGTAATAGCGGTTGTACGAGTTTCGTGAGTTTCTGCCAAGCAGCGACTTGTGATGAGAGAAACGAAAAGTTTCCTGTTTTTATCTGTTTTCTTGTTTGTTGAAAAACGTTGACAGGTTCCGACATACATAATTCCTACATATTTATGTCTTAATCTTATGCGCTTCTTTTAGTGGATATCAAGGATAGAGATCTTCAAGGAACTCGATTAAAGCAGTTTAGAGAGGTTTTTTATGCATATGCGACGTATTTTGTTGGCATTTTCTTTATCAGTTTCAGCGGCTTCGGTTGCGTTCGCAGATTTAGTTAATCTAAATCAAGAAAATGGTTCAACAGATCGTATCGAGCAATTGACGCGTACTCTGGCACAGGGTGCATATACTCATCCAGATGATATCGATATTCCAGCACAGACTAAATTGAATGTTCAGCTTCGTGAGAAACCGGTTGAACTAAACAATCGTACGCTTGCTCAGAAGTATGCCAATACTTCATCCAACAAAGCGGCAGCAAACAGTGCTTATTCTTGGCTAATTTCTCATCCTTTACCTAATTCTCGCGTAAGTTCAAATTACGGTGGCCGTACCATGAGTGGCCGTGCTGAAAATCATTCAGGCCTTGATCTTGCAGCGCCAAGTGGTACACCAATCTATGCAACAGGTCCAGGGATTGTGACCAAATCAGGTTGGGGCACAGGTTATGGTCAATACGTTGAAATCAATCATGGCAATGGCTATTTAACGCGCTATGCCCATGCTTCACGTCTTATTGCACGTGTGGGAGAGCAGGTGCAAGCAGGTGATCATATTGCCAACGTTGGCTGTACTGGTCGCTGTACCGGTCCACACTTACATTATGAAGTAGTAAAAGACGGTCAACGTAAAAACCCATCTACTTATTTGGCCATGTTACCTTAAGTATAGACCTGAATAACAAGAAGCATCTCTATACATAAAAACCTCCAATAAGCATTTTAAGGCGTTTAAACTGCAGGCTCTTCAAGTCAACTTGAAGGGCTTTTTGTTTTATCACTTTTAAGTCTCATATTATCACCAACTATTATAATGATTGTATAATAAATCGCCTTTATTGACTATTTTTTGTTATGTAGTGTAATTATACGTCACCCATCATTTAGTTCCTAAATAGTACTGCTAAATCGCATTCAGCTAAGGCCATACCTGCAGAGGTCTTAAATATGGTACATATAAGACATTAGATTAGGCTTTTAGGAACTGTAGATTATGGCGTTTTATGGCGATACAGACGCGCAAGAAACCCAAGAATGGCAAGATGCATTTGACTCTGTTTTGCAGCACATGGGCACTGAGCGTGCAGCATTTTTATTAGAAAAACTTTATCAACGCGCAATTGCAAAGCATGTTCCTATTCAGCGTTTAAATACTCCCTACTTAAATACGATTTCTGTTGAAGAACAACCTGCAATGCCAGGCGATCAGGATATGGAGCGTCGTATTCGCGCGCTGATCCGCTGGAATGCCTTGGCAATGGTATTACGCGCGAATAAAACCGGTGATGATCTCGGTGGTCACTTGGCGAGTTTTGCTTCTTCCGCAACCCTTTATGATGTGGGCTTTAACCACTTCTTCCGTGCCAACAGCGATAGCTTCGGCGGCGACATGATCTATTACCAAGGTCACTGTGCACCGGGTATTTACGCGCGTTCATTTTTAGAAGGCCGTTTGACTGAAGAGCACCTGAATAATTTCCGTCGTGAAGTAGGTGGTAAAGGTTTGCCATCTTATCCGCATCCTTATTTGATGCCGGACTACTGGCAGTTCCCAACCGTATCGATGGGTCTGGGTCCAATCATGTCGATTTATCAGGCACATATTCAAAAGTACCTGATGAACCGTGGCCTGATCAAAGAAGAAGACCGTAAGGTTTGGGCGTATTTGGGCGATGGCGAGATGGATGAGCCGGAAAGCCTGGGTGCAATTTCTTTGGCAGGTCGCGAAAAGCTCGACAACCTGATTTGGGTAGTAAACTGTAACTTACAACGTCTGGATGGTCCGGTACGTGGTAATGGCAAGATCATTCAGGAACTTGAGTCACTATTCCGCGGCGCAGGCTGGCGTGTGATTAAAGTTGTGTGGGGCCGTCATTGGGATCCACTACTGGATAAAGATAAATCCGGCGCACTGAAAGCGGTCATGGAAGAAGCCGTCGATGGCGATTTTCAGCGTTACCAGGTAAAAGGTGGTGCTTACGCACGTGAAAAGTTCTTCGGTAAATACCCAGAAGCCAAAGAGCTAGTTAAAGATTTAAGCGATGAAGATATTGATAATCTGAACCGCGGTGGCCACGACCCGTACAAAGTTTTTGCTGCTTATGCCGAAGCATGTACGGCCAAAGGTCAGCCGACTGTAATTCTGGCGAAAACCGTGAAAGGTTATGGTTTGTCCGAGGAAATTGAAGCAGTCAATAAAACTCACCAAATCAAGAAGATGCAAATCAATTCTTTGAAATACGTGCGTGACCGTTTCAATCTTCCTTTCACTGATGAACAGCTTGAAGAAGTACCATTCTACCGTCCAAGCGAAAATTCGCCTGAATTGAAATATATGAAGGCACGTCGTGAAGCATTGGGTGGTTATCTGCCTGCACGTCGTAAGGAAAGCGAACAGCTGGCGATTCCTGGACTTTCAGTATTTGATTCGGTCTTGGCCGGTTCAAATGGTAAAGAACAATCGACCACGATGGTAATGGTACGTTTAATCTCTGCACTTCTTAAAGAGAAAGCGATTAAAGACCGTGTTGTTCCAATCGTGCCTGATGAAGCACGTACTTTCGGTCTGGAAGGCATGTTCCGTCAGCTCGGTATTTATGCCGCGCATGGCCAGAAATATACCCCGGAAGACCAAGAACAGCTGATGCATTACCGTGAAGCCAAAGACGGTCACATGTTGCAGGAAGGGATTAACGAAGCCGGTGCGATGAGTGCATGGGCAGCGTTGGCGACCAGTTATTCAACCAATAATCTGCCAATGATTCCGATGTACATGTACTACTCGATGTTTGGTTTCCAGCGTATTGGTGATATTGCATGGGCAGCAGGCGATGCACAGGCACAAGGCTTCTTGCTGGGTGCAACTGCGGGTCGTACTACACTGAACGGTGAAGGCTTGCAGCATCAGGATGGTCACTCACACATCTTGGCCAACACCATTCCAAACTGTGTCTCTTATGACCCATGTTTCGGTTATGAATTGGCAGTGATCGTGCATGACGGTTTGCAACGTATGTATGTGAACCAGGAACGTGTGTTCTATTACTTAACTGTGATGAACGAAAACTACGAGCATCCGGAAATGCCAAAAGGTGTTGAAGAAGGCATCAAGCGTGGTATGTACTTACTGGAAGAAGATGAAAAAGCCACTGTTCAGTTACTGGGCTCAGGTGTGATCCTGCGTGAAGTGATCAAGGCAGCGAAGATTCTTCGTGAGGAATATCAAATTCATTCAAATGTCTACAGTGTGACCAGCTTCAATGAACTGGCACGTGACGGTATGGCATGTGAAGAATACAACCGCTTGCATCCGCTGGCTGAAGACGTAAAAGAAGCATGGGTATCGAAACAGCTTCGCGGTACTGAAGGTATCGTCGTGTCTGCAACCGATCATATGCGTGCTTATAGCGAACAGATTCGTGCTTATCTTCCAGATGGCCGTCCATTCGTAGCATTGGGTACTGACGGTTATGGCCGTTCAGATACACGTGCCAACTTGCGTAGTTACTTCGGTGTTGATGCTGCCCATATTGTGGTGGCAACTTTGAAAAAACTGGCAGATGAAGGTGAAGTTGATGCGCGCCTGGTAAAAGATGCGATCTCGACTTTCGAGCTTGATACAGATCGTCCAGTGGCTTGGGCACCTCAAGAAACCCCATCTGTACATGCTGTTGCTGACTACAAAGAGGAGAACTAAGCATGCAAATTACGACTCCTGATATTGGTGTAGATAAGGCAACAGTGGCCGAAATTCTGGTCAAAGTCGGTGATACGATCGCGATTGATGACAGCATTGTATTGCTTGAATCTGATAAAGCCTCTGTTGAAGTGCCTAGCACTTCAGCAGGCGTGGTAAAAAGCATTCTGGTCAGCCAGGGTGATGAAGTCGCTGAAGGCGCGGTACTGATTGAACTGCAAGCTGAAGACGGTAGCGCCGATGTGGTCGAGCCACAGCAAGCAGATGCCTCACAAAAAACTTCAGAAAATACTCCGACTTCATTGCCGGATCAGGAAATCATACAGGAACTGGCTTCACATCAGCCTAAAGCTTCTGCTGCTCCTGAGGCTCAAGCGAGCTCACAGGTGGTTGATGTACAAATCCCCGATATTGGTGTAGAAAAAGCTACTGTAGGGGAAATCCTGGTCGTTGTCGGTGATGAAATCGAGGTAGATCAAAGTATCGTAGTGGTGGAATCAGACAAGGCGACTGTTGAAGTGCCAAGTACGGTTTCAGGTACGGTGGAATCCATCCAGATTAAAGAAGGCGACACGATCAAAGAAGGTGTGGTCATTCTGAAAGTGAAAACGGCTGTTTCGGCAGCGTCAGCAC
Source organism: Acinetobacter lwoffii (assembly GCA_963516025.1). GTDB lineage: Bacteria > Pseudomonadota > Gammaproteobacteria > Pseudomonadales > Moraxellaceae > Acinetobacter > Acinetobacter lwoffii_R. The sequence continues at coordinate 41,936 of CAUPZU010000007.1, read as the reverse complement.
AGACAGAAGCATCTCAAGCACCAGTTGCTCAAGCGGCCACCCAAGAGAAAGCAGTCGAAGCACCAGAAACGCCAGCAACACCTGCGGGTGATGTTGAAGTGATGGTGCCTGATTTGGGTGTAGACAAGGCGGCTGTAGCTGAAATTCTGGTTCAGGTCGGTGATACGGTTGAAAAAGACCAAAGCATCATCGTGGTGGAATCAGACAAGGCGACTGTTGAAGTGCCAAGCACTACAGCCGGCGTGATTAAAGCCATTCATGTGGAACTGGGTCAAAATGTCTCTCAAGGCATTGCACTGGTAACAATTGAAGCTGAAGCGCAAGCAGCTGCTGTACCTGTTGCAGCCAAAGCAGAAGAACCTAAAGCGCCTGCTGCAAAAGCAGCATCGGCACCTGCTGCATCTTCTACTCAAACAGTCGCGACGTCGGATAATGCCGATAAGCTGACCAAAGAGCAGAGTGTGGCTAACTCGAAAGTCTATGCCGGTCCTGCTGTGCGTAAACTGGCACGTGAACTGGGCGTCGTGTTGGCAGATGTCAAAGCATCTGGCCCACATGCGCGCGTCATGAAAGAAGACCTGAAAGCCTATGTCAAAACGCGTCTTACTACGCCACAGGCGGCTCCTGTCGCCGCTGCTGCTCAAGTCGCAGGTCTGCCAAAACTGCCAGACTTTAGCGCTTTTGGTGGTGTGGAAGAGAAAGCCTTGACGCGTTTGCAACAAGTATCTATTCCACAGTTGTCGCTGAATAATTTCATTCCGCAAGTGACCCAGTTTGATGCAGCAGATATTACTGAACTGGAAGCATGGCGTAATGAACTGAAAGGCAACTTCAAGAAAGAAGGCCTGAGCCTGACCATTATGGCGTTCATCATCAAAGCAGTTGCGCACTTGTTAAAAGAAGAGCGTGAATTTGCTGGTCACTTGGCCGATGATGGTAAGTCAGTATTGTTACGTAATGAGATCCATATGGGTATCGCGGTCGCAACGCCAGATGGTTTGACCGTGCCTGTGCTGCGTCACCCAGATCAGAAGTCAATTAAACAGATTGCCACTGAGCTAGGAATCTTGGGTCAAAAAGCGCGTGACAAGAAATTGTCGCCGAAAGATCTGCAAGGTGCGAACTTCACTATCACTAGCCTGGGTTCAATCGGCGGTACGGCATTTACGCCATTGGTGAACTGGCCGCAAGTGGCAATTCTGGGGATTTCTCCTGCAACCATGCAACCGGTGTGGAATGGTGAAGGCTTTGATCCACGTTTGATGCTGCCGCTTTCATTGTCCTACGATCACCGTGTGATCAATGGTGCAGATGCTGCACGTTTCACTAACAAGCTGACCAAGCTGCTTAAAGATATTCGTACGCTGTTAATCTAAATTAAATTCGATTCACTTTCTTTTCTCTTGCGCTTCATTGAAAAATATTTCAATTGAAGCTCAGGAAGAAATACAAAGAAGGTATAAATAAAAACCCTGCTTCGGCAGGGTTTTTTCTTGCTGCATTGAAAAATAATCTATTTGATTCTATACTTGGCGCACTTCATTGGGGAGTAGCCGCCTTTTGCGCAAAGCAGAAGGGTGATGGTCAACATATTTGCTCAACCGAGCATGGTCATCATAGCAAAGAACCAAGTCAGCTTTTCCAAGCTTTCTTTTGTTGGCAAGACCTTTGATTTACCACTCTGCAGATTTTGGCTAGCAGGAGCGGTGAGTCATTGGTATTGGATGCTAGCCAGAGAAAGACCTCATGTATGAATTCCTACTGTCGACTGCAATCGTAGCACTGGCTGAAATGGGTGATAAAACCCAACTGCTGGCGTTGCTGCTTGCTGCACGTTTTCGAAAACCTGTTCCTATTTTAGTTGCTATTTTATTGGCGACGCTGATTAACCACGGCCTTTCTGCGGTATTAGGGCAATGGGTGACCACGGTGATTGGGCCGGAGGTGCTACTGTGGATCGTCTCAATTGGCTTTATCGCAATGGCCGTCTGGATGCTGATTCCGGATGAACTCGGGGATGAAAATGCCAGTATCAATAAATGGCAAAAATTCGGGGTCTTTGGCGCAACCTTTATTTTGTTCTTTCTGGCAGAAATTGGTGACAAAACCCAGATTGCTACGGTCGCATTGGCGGCACGTTTCGATAGCGTATTTTGGGTCATGCTCGGTACTACTTTGGGCATGATGCTGGCCAATGCACCTGCAGTATTTTTAGGAGATAAGTTGGCGAACAGACTCCCGATTAGCCTGATTCATAAAATTGGTGCGGCGATTTTCCTGGTGATTGGGGTGGCAACACTGGCTCAACATTATTTCTTTTAAATTATAAAATAACAAATTACATGAATCCTGAGCTGAAAACTCAGGATTTTTTATGGTTAAAATTCTCTCAAAACATTGATAAATAGTGTGATATGGCTAGTTTTATTGATTGTAAGTTTGATTAATTCCTTATATTTTATACGGGTATAAAAACGTTATTTTTATTATAAATTGGGGAATTTACATGGCTTTTGAACGCACCACATCGCAGGTTCTGTTTGATAACGGGACACATAAGTGCATCAGTTTTACCAGTCTGGTCAAAGGTGAAGGCGTTCAGGCAAACCAGTTTTTGATCATTGATCATGAGCGTGCAGCGGTACTTGATCCGGGTGGTGATTTAACCTATGTGCCGCTGACCATGGAGCTGAATAAATACACCCGTTTGACCCATCTAGACTATGTCATGGCTTCACATCAAGACCCGGACATTATCACTTCCATGCCGCGCTGGCTGGTATATACCGATGCCAAAGTGGTGGCATCCAAGCTGTGGGCGCGCTTCTTGCCGCACTTAAACTCGGCCTTTATGAGTGACCGGATGAAAGGTAACTGGTTAGATCGATTGGTGGAGCTTCCGGATCATGGTCAAATCATCCCGTTGGGTCAATCACACATTGTGGCGGTGCCGGCGCATTTTCTACATTCGGTGGGGAATTTCCAGTTTTATGATCCGATTGCCAAAATCCTGTTTTCAGGTGATATGGGTGCGTCTATGGTTGAAGATGCCGCCAAGCCACTAGAAAACTTTGCCGCGCATATCCCAAAAATGAAAAGCTTCCATCAACGCTATATGTGCAATAACAAGGTGATTCGTCTTTGGGTGAAAATGGTACGCAGCATGGAAATCGAGATGATTGTGCCGCAACATGGTACACCATTTATCGGTAAAGAGCAGATTAATCAGTTTCTGGACTGGATTGAAACGCTGCAATGCGGAACTGACCTGATGGATGAAACGGTTTTTACTTGTCCTGAATAGTTCACACAAAAAATAATTTTTTTCTTGTGTGGAAAAACAACATTTTTTATATTTCTTCTCCAAAAAACTTTTTTTTGATAATGAGAACTTATAAGAAATGTTGTCTCAAGTTCCAAAACCGGATGCGTGTTTAAGCTGCGGGGCGTGCTGCGCCTATTTCAGGGTTTCGTTCTATTGGGCTGAAGGTATTCATATGCCTGAGCACTATACCGAACCTGTGACAGCAGTCTATTCATGTATGGCTGGAACCAATCAAAAAAATCCACGCTGTATCGCACTTGATGGCACCATCGGCCAGCAGGTGAGCTGCGGCATGTATGAGCAGCGCAGTTCATCCTGCAAAGAAGTGCAGATTGCCGATGAGCAATGCAATAAGGCACGTATTGCACACAATATGTTGCCCTTTGTCCAGATTGAAACTGATGAAGCCGACAATGATGACAGTTTTGAATATGTCAGCTAAATCCATCCAAAGCAGAGCTTAGGCTCTGCTTTTCACTTGATTAAAATGATCGGGGTATATTTTAAAATAGGGAACTTCATGATCGGAGGTATTATTGATGCTGTTTTAGCACTTCCATAGATCTGCGTGTACGAAGCTTGAATAAAAAATAATTTTGCAATTGCAATGAAATTTAAGCCGATATTTGTTTATAATAGTGCACGGAAATTACCAGTGAGACTGTTATGTTGACCATCGTTCAAGACGCGTTAACCTTCGATGATGTCCTATTACTCCCTGCCTATTCTACTGTTCTTCCAAAAGATGTCTCCCTAAAGACACGTTTAACTCGTGGCATTAACCTGAATATTCCTCTTGTGTCTGCAGCAATGGATACGGTGACTGAGTCCCGTATGGCAATTGCAATGGCGCAAAATGGTGGTATCGGTATTTTGCACAAGAACATGGATATCGCGGTTCAGGCTGCAGAAGTGCGCCGTGTGAAAAAATTCGAAGCGGGTATGGTCAAAGACCCGATTACAGTCACTCCTGAAACCACAGTACGTGAACTGATTGCGTTGACTCAAGCCAACAATATCAGTGGTGTACCCGTTGTGAAAGATGGCAAAGTGGTGGGTATCGTGACCGGTCGTGATACACGCTTTGAAACCAATCTTGAGCAGCCAGTCAGCAATATCATGACTGGTCAGGATCGCCTGGTTACAGTTCGTGAAGGCGAATCGAAAGAAAATATCCAAGCTTTATTGCAACAGCACCGTATTGAAAAAGTATTGGTGATCAACGATCAGCAAGAGCTGAAAGGCTTAATTACGGTAACCGATTTCCGTAAAGCTGAATTGTATCCAAATAGCTGTAAAGATGACCTGGGTCGTCTGCGTGTTGGTGCTGCTGTCGGTACTGGTGCAGAAACGCCAAGCCGCGTAGAAGCCTTGGTTGATGCAGGTGTGGACGTGATTGTAGTCGATACTGCACATGGCCATTCTGCAGGTGTGATCGAGCGTGTACGTTGGGTTAAGGCCAATTATCCACAAGTTCAGGTGATTGGCGGTAACATCGCGACAGGTGATGCTGCGCTGGCGTTACTTGATGCAGGTGCGGATGCCGTTAAAGTTGGTATTGGTCCTGGTTCAATCTGTACCACGCGTATTGTGGCGGGTATTGGTATGCCACAGATCTCTGCGATTGATTCTGTTGCCAATGCGCTGAAAGATCAGATTCCTTTGATCGCAGATGGCGGTATTCGTTTCTCTGGCGATATGGCCAAAGCGATTGGTGCGGGCGCAAGCACGATTATGGTTGGTTCATTGATGGCCGGTACTGAAGAAGCACCAGGCGAAGTTGAATTCTTCCAGGGCCGTTACTACAAGGCTTATCGCGGTATGGGTTCATTGGGTGCGATGGCGGGTGCGACAGGTTCTGCTGACCGTTACTTCCAGGACTCCAAGGCCGGTGCCGAGAAGCTGGTTCCTGAAGGTATTGAAGGTCGTGTACCGTACAAAGGCCCAATGGGTAATATCGTACATCAGATGATGGGCGGCCTACGTTCTTCAATGGGTTATACCGGTTCTGCGACGATTGAAGACCTGCGTCAGAATGCCAAGTTTGTGAAAATCACTTCTGCCGGTATGTCTGAGTCGCATGTACATGATGTGACCATTACCAAAGAAGCACCAAACTATCGCGTAGGTTAATTTCCTGTGATTTAAAATTTTAAAAAGCCGTCATGCAAATGACGGCTTTTTTATTTTGGTGTAAAGTGTGACTCAAGGAAAAAAATGGGTGATATCAATCATCCGCTAAGAAGTGAGATAAAGATGAGTTATTTTGGTACGGATGGTATTCGTGGAAAGTTTGGCGAATTGCCGATTACCCCTGAGTTTGCCCTGAAACTGGGATTTGCGGCTGGTAAAGTTTTAAAACGTCATAGTAAAAAATCCAAACCATTGGTGGTTCTGGGTAAAGATACCCGTTTGTCTGGCTATATCCTGGAAGCAGCCTTGCAGGCAGGTTTAAATGCCGCTGGCGTTTATGTTCATCTTTTAGGTCCACTACCGACTCCAGCCATTGCTCATCTGACCCGTGCTTTGCATGCCAGCTTGGGTATTGTCATTTCCGCTTCGCATAACCCGTATTTTGACAACGGCATTAAGTTCTTCTCTGCGGAAGGCAAAAAACTGCCAGATGCCTTGCAAGACGAAATTAATCAGGAACTTGAAAAAGATTTTTTGATTGAAGATACAGCAAATTTGGGTAAGAGTATCCGGGTTAAAGATGCTAACGGTCGCTATATTGAATTCTGTAAATCGACTTTCCCGTATCATCTGGATCTGAATGAACTTACCATTGTAGTGGATTGTGCCAATGGTGCAGCCTATAACGTGGGGCCTGCAGTGTTCCGTGAACTGGGCGCACGTGTGATTGCAATTCACAATGAGCCGAGCGGTTTGAATATTAATGAGGGCTGTGGTTCAACCCATCCGGAAAGCTTGCAACAAGCTGTGGTTCAACATCAAGCGGATTTGGGTATTGCCTTTGATGGGGATGCCGACCGTGTGGTTCTCGTAGATAAAGCCGGCAATTTGATTGATGGCGACCATATTCTTTATATTCTTGCGACTCAAAGCTCGAAAAAACCTGCAGGTATCGTCGGTACCTTAATGAGCAATATGGCGCTGGAACTGGCGCTAGAAAAAGCACAAGTACCGTTATTACGTGCCAAAGTTGGCGATCGTTATGTATTGCAAGGTCTGGAAGAAAATGGCTGGGTGATTGGTGGTGAGCCTTCTGGTCATATTCTGACTTTAGACAAGAGCACTACAGGCGATGCCATTATTGCAGCCCTGCAAGTTTTAACCGTGATGGTCGAGCAGAAAAAAGCCCTGCATGAACTTGTGGCTGACTTTAAACTGTTGCCAAATGTCCTGGTCAATGTACGTTTAAATGCCATGTTTGATCCTTATTCAGTGCCTGCACTGGCAGCTGAATTTGAAAAAGCCGAACAGCAGCTTAAAGGTCGTGGCCGTTTATTGATTCGTAAATCCGGCACAGAACCTGTCATTCGTGTGATGGTCGAAGGTGATGATCTGGTCGAAGTTACCACACTTGCAAACAGCCTGGCAGATGCTGTGCGTGCCAATGCCGCTTAACGGGAACATAGATAATGAGTGATCTGATCAAGGATCTGAGTGAACTACGCCTGAATTATGAAAAAGGCGAGTTGCAGGAACAGCAAGTCAATCCGAATCCGCATATGCAGTTCTTGCAATGGTTTAACCATGCACTGGAAGCAAAATTGCACGAGCCCTATGCCATGTCATTGGCAACAGCCAATGCACAAGGCCGTCCGCATGTGCGTACGGTATTGCTACGTGGAGCGACTGAAGCGGGATATGACTTTTATACCAACTATGATAGTCAAAAAGGTCTGGATCTGGCTGAAAATCCTTATGCCGAACTGTTGTTCTACTGGCAGGATCAGGAACGTCAGATTCGTATTTCGGGTCGTGTAAAGAAAATATCGGAAGAAGAATCGACCGATTATTATCATAAACGTCCACGCGAAAGCCAGATTGCCGCGCATATCAGTACCCCGCAAAGTGGCGTTGTGGCCAGTCGTGAAGAATTGCAGCAACGTTTTTGGGATTTGCATACCCAGGTCGCGAATCAGCAAGAGTTGGACAAGCCAATATTCTGGGGCGGTTATCGTCTCGAACCTGATTATTATGAATTCTGGCAGGGTCGTCCGAACCGTTTACATGACCGTCTGAGTTATCGTAAAAGCGATGATGGCTGGACTTTAGAGCGCTTAATGCCATAACCATGCAAAAACTGGAAATCAAACAACGTCCATTGCTGACACGCCCTGAAAATTTACCGGGCGTCCCTGCATTTGTGGCCGAGATTCTGGCTCGTCGTGGGGTGGAATCCGAGCAGGAACTTGAGCTCAAGCTGAAGCATTTGCTGGCACCGACCATGAAAGGCTTGCCTGAAGCCATTCAATTGATGGATCAGGCGATTGATCGTGGCCAGAAAATCGTGATTGTCGGCGATTATGATGCCGATGGCGCGACAAGTACGGCACTCATGGTGCTGGCAATGCGTGATATGGGTGCCAATGTCGAATATCTGGTTCCTGACCGTTTTAAATATGGTTATGGACTGACACCCGCAATTGCAGATCTGGCCTTTGTCAGTTTCACACCTGATTTACTGATTACCGTGGACAATGGTATTTCCAGCCATGACGGAGTCAAACAGGCACAAGATCATGGCATGCAGGTAATCATTACCGATCATCATCTGACGACCAAGCCGACACCAAAAGCCGAAGCCGTGGTCAATCCCAATCAGTTGGGTTGCGACTTTCCAAGCAAAGCACTAGCCGGGGTCGGGGTGGCTTTTTATGTATTGGCCAATCTGTCTACCCATCGCAAGAAACTTGGAAAATCCTCTACGGTAATTACCAATTATCTTGATCTGGTAGCGCTCGGCACCTATGCCGATGTCGCGAGCTTGGACTACAACAACCGGATTCTGGTCGATGCAGGTCTGAAACGGATCCAGCAAGGGCAGTGCCGTGCAGGGATCAGTGCGCTACTTGATATTGCCAAACGTGATCCTGCCGGTCTGACAGCTCAAGATTTGGGCTTTGTTTTAGGCCCGCGGATTAATGCCGCTGGACGCATGGAAACCATGGACATCGGCATCGAATGTCTGCTGGCTCCTGATCTGACAACTGCTTATCCACTGGCTGAACAGCTGAATCAGCTCAATGTCGAACGCCGTCAGGTGGAAGGTAAAATCAAGCAGGAAGCCTTGCTTGAGCTGGATAAAATCCAGTGGGATGCCACTGAACTACCTGCTGCGTTGATCATGTTTGAACAGCATTGGCATCAGGGAGTGATCGGGATTGTAGCAGGGCGTTTAAAAGAGCAGTTCCATCGTCCGAGTATTGTTTTTGCCGCGGATCAGGATGGGATTCATATCAAAGGTTCGGCGCGTTCGATTGAAGGTATTCATATTCGTGATGCGATTGAACAGGTGGCAGAGCAATATCCTCATTTAGTCAGTCATTTTGGTGGCCATGCAGCAGCAGCCGGTTTAACCCTGAAAAAAGAAAATTTCGCCGAGTTTAAGCAGGTCTTTGAAGTACTGATTGGTGCGATGGATGAGGATTTATTCACTGCGACTTTATGGACGGATGGAGAGCTGCCAGCTTCTGCTTTTCACATTGAAACAGTCGATTTATTACAGAATTTAAGTCCATGGGGGCAAAAATTCCCCCAACCGATTTTTGATGGTGTGTTCAAAATCATGGACTATCGCTGGCTTAAAGATGTGCATCTTAAGTTACGTGTGGCGTTGGAGAATGGGCAGGTCGTGGATGCGATCGCTTTCAATGCAGCGGATAAATATGACTTTGACCCGATGAAAGATACACGATTGGTCTATGAGCTGGATAAAAATGTATTTAATGGCAATATCAGCTTGCAAATGCGGATTATCCATTTAGAACAATAGGCCATAAAAAACCGCTCGAGTGAGCGGTTTTTTTTGCTTTTAATCGGAGAGATTAGAAGCGGAAAGTACTGTTAATACCGAAAGAGTCAGCACCGTCAGTAGTTGTATAGTTCACGCCAGCTGCAATTGCAGGTGTAAAGAATTTTTGTGCGCGTAAACCAAATACTGTATCTGAATCATCTTCTGTAGAATCCGCGATTGATACACCCACACTTAAAGTTGGATCGATATAAAGATCAGCGCCTAAACGATAAGTTGTTTCATCACCGAAATAAGTTAAACCTTCAAAATTGGCAAAATGATTACCAATCTGAGTCACATATTTTGCACGTAAAGATAGTGCAGTATCATCACCTACAGTAACAGCATTTAGGAGGTTAGGGACAAAACCATAATTTGCTACCTGAACTGGATCAACGCTTTCATTAGCTGCACCAGCAGCTAATAGTAGGCCATTAACTGGTAAGTAACCAACTTCAAAAGCATAGCCAGTATTGTCTTCACCAGCAAAGTCAACCTGGTTAATAGTGCCGCTTACATAAAATTGAGTATTTGGAATATAAAACTCGCCACTTACACCAAATACATCAATATCCTCATCGCCATCACCGCTTGCATTTGCATAACCTAAGCCAATATTGCTTGCTTTATTTAGGAAAGCCGCTTCTGCAAGTGGAGAGTTCTTAACTTGAACAGTGTTTAAGTAATATTTTCCATTGATGAAAAATGTATCTAGATCCCCAACATTATCAATATCTGTATTTTCATACCCGACATTAAGTTCAGCTTGGTAAGCATGTGCGGTTCCCAGGCCAGCAAGAAGCGCTGTAGCAAGAGCAAGTTTCTTAAGCATTTAGATTTCTCTCTTTGTTATAAAAATATGACTGTTTGATGAACAGTTGTAACAAATTGTACAGTTTATATTCGCCCCGTCAATGTGCAAAAAATACCTAAATGCTTGTTAAGAGTGCAATAAAAAAACCCATCCGAGGATGGGTTTCTATGCATGACTAACTTTTGGTTTTAGATTAGAAGCGGTACTTCGCTGCTACACCAAAGGTATTGTAGTCATTGTTAAACTGTTCGCCAAAGCCGACACGGCCTTCTAAGCTCACTTGCTGGTTAATGAACTTACGTGCATTGATACCAAATTCGCTCTTGTCGGTAATATCATTATTGTGATAATCAGCACCGACACTCAAGGTTTTGTCGATGAAATAATCTGCTGCCAGATTGTATTCATCTAGATCACCAAACGCTGCACCTGCTTCCAGGTTGATATCTTTACCATTGCTTAATGTCGTCACATATTTAGCACGAAGTGTTGGATCTACGCCATCATCATTGTCGTTATCCCAACCTTTCACACCAGCCGCAATCAATAGACCTGGCGCTGGCAGATAACCGACTTCAGCTGCATAGGTGGTTAAATCATTTTCTAGATCATCATTGTCTTGCAGATCATGGCCATTGACGTCACCGCTTAAGTAGAAGTCAGAATTCGGTACGAAGTACTCTGCACCTACGCCATAACGATGCGCTTCAGAATCACCAATTTCATTATATTGATATTGCGCACTCACGTTGCTAGCACGATCAAGGAATGCTGCTTCTGCTAATGGTGCATTACGTGTTTGAACTGGATTGAAGTAATATGTACCATCAACGCCGAAAGAACCGCTAGTTCCACCGTTGTCAGGATCAACCACTCCTGCTGATGCACCAATTTCTGCTTGGTAAGCATGTGCTGCTGTACCAGTCATTGCTATTGCTGAAAGTAGTGCCGAAGCAATCGCTAATTTTTTCATGGTTACTACCCCTCAAATCGTGAGTTAAAAACATTACACTTTTTGTTACAACTTTCAGTCTAGAGCAATTCCAAAGATCGTCAATCAAAGGAAAGTTACAGTAATGTGAATAGCGTAATCTTGTGTAATTTTTGCTGAACAAGTGACTGAATAATAAAATTAAATTTATAATGTAGTGTTTTATTAAAAGTGTGTAGATATTGTGGAATCTATTGAATTCGCTGATTTTTTATACAGACCAATAAGAAATCCTAAATTATAAAATCAATTGCAAAATTATATTTCGGTCATAAAACGGGGCTAAAAAGCCGATAAAAATTTCGGATAAAAAGACGCAAAAGAGTCTATGAGATGTTGAAAATTGGATGAGGGAAATACAGGTCTAAATGCTCAAGACATTCGAGCCTTAGACTGAATGGATGGTTAAAATAGCGGAAATAGACTGTGCTATAATATCTGGCTAAGAATTTTGTGCCTAATTTTGATTGAGAGTAATTCACGTGGAAATTAATCCGTATCTAAACCAATTAAAAGACTTAAACGAACGTGGTCAAACACTACGGGGGTATCTTTGACTACGATCTGAAAAAAGAGCGTTTAGAAGAAGTCCTGCGTGAATTAGAAGATCCAACCATCTGGAATGACCAGAGTCGTGCCCAAGCGATGGCCAAAGAGAAAGGCGAGCTTGAAAATGTATTAAATGTGCTGGATCGCTTAAGTACCCAGCTTGAAGATGCACAGGCTTTGCTTGATCTGGCGGTTGAAGCGGATGATGAAAGCTTGCTAGAAGATGTACAGGCTGAACTGAGCACGGCTGAAGAAGAACTGGCCAAGCTTGAATTCCGCCGTATGTTCAATAATCCGATGGATCCAAATCCTTGCTATCTGGAAATTCAAGCTGGTTCAGGCGGTACAGAAGCACAGGACTGGGCGTCTATGTTGCTACGTATGTATCTACGCTGGATTGAACGTCATGGCTTTAAAGCAGAAGTGATGGAAGAATCTGATGGGGATGTTGCCGGGATTAAATCTGCGACGATTCGTGTGGAAGGTGAGTACGCCTATGGCTGGTTACGTACCGAATCTGGTGTACACCGTTTAGTGCGTAAGTCGCCCTTTGACTCGGGCAACCGTCGTCATACCTCGTTCTCTGCCGTGTTTGTGTCACCGGAAGTTGATGACAATATCGAAATTGAAATCAATCCGTCCGATGTTCGTACCGATACTTATCGTGCATCAGGGGCGGGTGGTCAGCATATTAACAAAACAGATTCTGCCGTGCGTTTAACCCATGCACCGACCGGAATTGTGGTGGCCTGTCAGAACCAGCGTTCACAACATGCCAACCGTGACCACGCCTGGAAGCAGTTACGTGCCAAACTTTATGAGCTCGAGATGAGCAAACGTAACGAAGCGGCACAAGCACTGGAAGATTCCAAGTCTGACATTGGGTGGGGTAGTCAGATCCGTTCTTATGTCCTGGATGATTCACGTATTAAGGATTTGCGTACAGGTGTGGAAAATTCCAATACTGGCGCAGTTCTGGACGGTGATCTGGACAAATTTATCGAAGCAAGCTTGAAACAGGGCTTGTAAGAAGTTGTTTAAATAGCTGGCGTAACCAAGCTTGTACAGATTGTGACTCTTATATCTAAATTATTCGATATATAAATCGTAAAAATACGATATAATGGTCGCAGATGCTGAATAAAGTTTCGTTGCGCCACTGATTGTGATGTGCCTATGGACCTTGATCTAATTTTTAAAGCCTTAGCCAATCCGACCCGTCGACAAATTCTGGAGTGGTTAAAATCTCCGGAGCAATATCTGTCTGCGGAAGAGTGTGGTGGCTTTCAACGTGGGGTCTGTGCAGGTCAAATTGAACGTTTGGGCCAGGTTTCCCAGTCCACCATGTCCAATCACCTGTCGGTGTTACAGCAGACTGGCCTGATCACTGCGACCAAGCATGGACAGTGGTCATATTTCTCCCGCAATGAAACTTTGATTCAACAATTTATCGAACACCTACAACAACACCTTTAACAGGTGGGAGTAACGATGGCTGAATTAAATTCTCCTTTAACGCTCGGTGCGTTAGAGCTTAAAAACCGTGTCATCATGGCGCCGCTGACCCGTAACCGCGCAACTGCTGATCGCGTTCCAACCCCAATGATGGTTGAATACTATGCGCAACGTGCAAGTGCTGGCCTGATTATTTCTGAAGCCACAGTGATTTCTGAAGAAGCCAATGGCTATTTAAATACTCCAGGATTGTTTACCGATGCTCAGGTCGAAGGCTGGAAAAAGGTTACTCAAGCGGTTCATGAGAAGGGCGGTCTGATTGTTGCCCAGCTTTGGCATGTTGGTCGTGTATCGCATCCGGATCTGTTAAATGGTGAAACACCAGTCTCTGCAAGTGCAGTACAACAGGCGGGTCATGTCAGCTTGTTACGTCCAAAACGTCCATACGTTACGCCACGTCCTTTGGAAGTTTCTGAAATTCACGCGATTACCGAGCAATATAAGCAAGCCGCGATTCGTGCTAAAGAAGCCGGTTTTGATGGTGTTGAATTACATGCTGCCAATGGTTATCTGATTGACCAGTTCTTGCAAAGCAAAACCAATCAGCGTGAAGATGAATACGGCGGTTCAGTGGAAAATCGTACACGTTTCCTGCTAGAAGCAACTGATGCACTGATTGAAGTATGGGGCGCAGATCGTGTAGGGGTGCATTTTGCGCCGCGTTGTGATGACCATGACATGGGCGACAATGATCCACGTGAAACATTTGGCTATGCCATGGAGCAGCTGGGTAAGCGCAAGATTGCCTTCTTCTTTACCCGTGAATATCTGGCAGAAGACAGTATTTCTGAATATATGAAAGAGCGTTCAGGTGGAGTGCCTTATATTGCCAATATGCAACTAAGTCGTGAAGATGCGATTGAGCTGTTGGCATCAGGCAAGGCTGATGCGGTGGCTTTTGGTAAGGCGTATATTGCCAATCCGGATCTATACGAACGTCTGCTCGAAGATGCGCCGCTGAATGAACTGAAGCTGGAAAATATGATCGGAACCAATGTCGCGGAAGGCTATATTGATTATCCGACATTGGCTGAAGCAGAAGCTTTAACTACAGTAGAATAATCTAAAAATGAGCCACATTGATTAACATGTTGATGTGGCTCTGCTATATTCTGCCCATTGAATCTTTGGACAGGGGCGCAATGTGGCCACTCCATTTTGGTATAACGCAGCCTTGGCGCTGGTTAAACCCTTATATCAATCGCGTATCCGTAAACGTGCGACCGATCCTGAACAATTACAACAAGAACTGACAGAACGTTTCGGCCCGTTTCAGCCACCCAAAAACCTGCATGCCATCTGGTTTCATGTGGTGTCGGTGGGTGAAACCAATGCTGCCCAACCGTTAATTGAACATTATTTAAAACTTGGCCATCCGGTGCTGGTCACCAATACCACCAAAACCGGTCAGGCACGCGCTAAATCACTTTTTTTAAAAGCGCCTTATCTCGATTTGTTTCAAGCCGTGTATTTGCCTGCTGACCAGAAAACTTTAATTCGTGAATTTTATCAAAAGTATCAGCCGAAACTTTTATTGCTGATGGAAACCGAGCTTTGGCCTAATCTGCTGGATCAGGCACCCCAGTTTAATGTGCCAATTGTATTGTTGAATGCGCGTCTGTCTGAAAAATCTGCCAAAGGTTATACCAAGGTCAAAGGTCTGACTAGAGGCATGCTACAGCAGTTAACCCAGCTTTTGGCACAGGATATTGCCACCCAGCAACGTTATATCCAGTTAGGAATAGCAGCCGAAAAAACCCAGGTTTTGGGCAATATCAAATTTGATATTACTGCGCCCGAGCGCTTTATCCAGCAGGCAGATCAATTGAAACAGGAGTGGCAGTTAGGGGGGCGAAAGATCGTCACGTTAGCTAGTACTCATGCTCCTGAAGAAAAAGAAATTCTGAGTGTTTTAAAAGCTGCTTTAGAAGCTGATCCATATTTGGTCTGTATTGTGGTACCGCGCCATCCGGAACGTTTTGATGAGGTGTTCCAAGCTGCACAGTCTTTGGGATTGAAAATCCAGCGTCGAAGTCTAGGGCAACATATTAAAGCAGATACCCAGGTTTATTTGGCCGATTCGATGGGTGAAATGTGGCTTTGGTATGCTTTGAGTCAGGCATGTTATGTGGGTGGTTCTTTAAATGAACCAGGTGGTGGACATAATATTTTGGAGCCGATTGCGCTGAATGTGCCGACTGTTTTAGGCAAAAACTATTTTAATTTTCAGACTATCGTGGATGAGTTCGTTCAGGCAGACGCAGTCGCAGTGGTGCAGGATGCCCAGCAGGCTGCAGAGGTATTACTGGAACTTTTGCAAGATCAGGTTAAGGCGGAAATCTTGAATGCGGCAGCGCAGCAAATTATGCAGTTAAATACGGGATCGCTTGCCAAGCATATTCAGGTGATTGATCAGTATCTTTAATTTATATTGATAAGTAACAGATATTGGATTTACCAAGACGGCAGGGAGGCCGTCGTTAGGCTGTGATACAGGGAAGTATCATCAGCCTAACAAAAGCGTTTTGCCTACTTTTGCGCTGTCAAAAGTAGGGAGAAGCCTACTGGATGGCAAGTTTATCTGGGTAGGTAAATGAGGCCGTTGTTAGCTAGATTCGTTCATAGAACTAATGAGCTAATTAGGAACTTTACTTTTGAAGGGCCAAAAGTAACAAAAGCCCTTTGCATTGCTGAAGGTACCTCCTGTACCTCAGTACCGCGGGCGGCATCCTTGCCGCCGATCTAAATCGTGCATGTCGTCTGAGATTTTAATAAGGTTCTTTTAGTATCTGCAATTTTGATCGTAATCCTATTCTAAATTTTTTGAGTTTCTTTTAATTTTATGAATATTGTCCTGCTTGATCCACGTCAAACCGAAACTGAACTTTGGTCCATTACCTCAACTCGGCAACTGGAACATTTACAGCAGCATCTACAGATTCAGGTGGGGGATACATTAAAAGTTGGAATTCGGGAAGGTCAGCGTTACCTGACTGAGATTGTCGAAATCTCTGAAAAAGCAGCGCGCTTGAAACCACTGCAAGAAGAAGCGGTTCCAGAAAAATTGCCAGTGACTTTAATTGTGGCCTTGCCACGTCCGAAAGTACTGCGCCGTCTGATCATGGACAGTGTCACTTTGGGCGTTGAAAAAATCATTTTACTGCATAGCTATCGCGTCGATAAAAGCTATTGGCAAACCCCATTTTTACAGCAGTTAAATCATTATATCGAGCTGGGACTGGAACAGGCAGGGGATACGGTTGCTCCGAAAATCGAGCTATATAAACGCTTTAAACCCTTTGTTGAAGATATCTTGCCGGGTTTGATTAGTACGGATGGTCCGGCTTATGTGGCACATCCTTATGCAGAGCAAGCGATGCCATTTGCGATTGAGCATCCCTGTACGATTATTATTGGTCCGGAGGGTGGATTTATTCCATATGAAGTTGATTTACTCATCAAAAACGGCTGCCAGGCTGTGAGTCTGGGCAACCGTATTATTCGTACAGAAACTGTGATTCCTTATGTTTTAGGTCGACTGTTTAGCACGTGCTGAAGCTTCTTCATTGCCTTCGCCACGATAGACTTTGACTTCCTGTACCGGATAAGGAATCGAAATATTATGCTCGGCAAAAGCCTGAATCACCCGTTCCTGCACCGCACTGATTGAAGTTCCGGTGCCGGTTTCAGTGGTATCGACCCACCAGAAGGCTTTTAGGGTAATAGAAAAGTCAGCCAGCGCCGTGACATTGACACTAAAGCCAGGCTGGCTCAGGATAGTCGGATCTTTATCTAAAATAGCGGTGATCAGGTCCTTGGCTTTCTGGATGTCATCTTCATAGCCGATGCCCACCACGAATTCGCAGCGGCGACGGGTATAGGCGGTATTCACCGTAACCGCACTGGTGTAGACCGTGGCATTGGGGATGACGATACGACGGCCATCTGGTGAACGTAAGAAGGTCGCACGAATCTGGATATCTTCAACCGTACCTTCCATGCCATTCACGATAATGTCATCGCCAATCTTGAAGGGTTCACTGAGCAGAATCAACACACCAGAAAGCAGGTTCTGGAAAATATCCTTGAAGGCAAAACCGATCGCGACCGAACCAATTCCGAGGGCACTCATCAGCTGACCCGGGGTAAAGCCAGGAACAGCAATCACCAGTCCAATCAGAATACCAAAGAAAATAATAAAGGTACTGCCGACCCGGTTGAGTACTAATACCAGATTCTGGCGGGTATAAGAACGGTTTTCCAAAGTTTTACGTACGAAAAACTTGAAGACTTTGGAGAGTAACCAGAAAATCGTAATCACGATTAGCGCGATACAGAAATAAGGCACACGTTCCCAGAAACCTTCCATGATCTTGTCAATGGTGCTGTAGGCATCATTATACTTGGCGGTATGTTCAATCACGGTCTGGGTCGTTTTCTCAGTTGCCTGATGTAACAACTCCGTGGTGCCCTCAGTTACCTGGCTTAAGGTATTGTTTTGCTCTGCCACAAAAATTCCACAATTCAAATTTCGCCTATTTTGCCTGATGTTCAGCAAAAAATTAATAAGGACTCGAAGTCACCAGTAGATAATTTTAAAAATAACGGCGCTGTTGTTAAAAGTATTTGGTGGTTTTTTGCATCATTTCCGTGGGGGTAGGGGTTTGTTCTTCACCGCTCATATAACTGAATAAAGCGATAGATCCCAACAAGCTAAGCAGGGTCAGGATAATCATCAGCCAGGCCAGAATTTTTTCCCAGAGCAAGGTCATCCGTGCCGGGCCATACTGATTAGTGCCTCGATCGCCCGAACCAAAAACGATATAAAGCCATACAAAAATGTTTACTAGCGGCAGCAAAAATAATAGCGCCCACCAGCCACTGCGGTTCATATCATGCAAACGGCGAACGGTCACCACTAAAGCGAAATACACATAGACCAGAACCATGGCCAGTACAACAATACTGGCCAAACCTTGCAGTGAAATCAGCCAGTTGGGATCCATGGAGTGGGTAGAAATATTCACAATATCAATGCTGAGACCCAGTGCGATACTGCCAAATAAAAAAATGAAATACAGAAATGCCGACCAGGCAATAAAGCTCAAGCGCCCGAAGCGACCTTTCATCGACAGGGGATGATCGGTTGCAGGCAGCGCAGGCGGGTTAAAGTAGGGAGATTCAGGCGATTTCATAAAGTGTATCCTGCTAAATCAGATGAAATAACTACAAGCGATCAATTTTATTTTTAAAGGGCTGTGCTACAGATCATACACAGTTGCGCAGAAGATTCTGTACTGTAAGTTGTGGTTTATTTTGATTGAATTTGTATAAATAATCTACGACGAAAGCATGATTGCCGGATTTGAAATAAGCAGGCCATACTGCCATTATGCATAAAAAACAATCAACAACGCAGCATTAACCTCTCGTGATGAGATAGAACAAAATCAAGGAAGTGACCTATGCAAGAGATCTATCCAGTACCCGAAGAATTTAAAAAAACAGCACGTACGCTCGAAGACCAGTACTTTGAACGTTATCAATATTCTATAGAACAGCCAGATAAATTTTGGGCAGAACAGGCGCAACGTCTGGACTGGATCAAGCCCTTTACCCAAGTCAAAAATACCAGCTTTAACAAAGACGATTTTAAAATCGAATGGTTTGCCGATGGTCAGCTCAATGTCAGTGCCAACTGTCTGGATCGGCACCTGAAAGAACATCCTTATAAACCGGCCATCATCTGGGAAGGGGATCATCCTTCGCGGCACAAGATTATTTCCTTTGCCGAGCTGCATGATGAAACCTGCCGTTTTGCCAATGTGCTGAAGAAAAATGGCATCCAGAAAGGCGACCGGGTCATGCTGTATATGCCGATGGTTTCTGAAGCTGCGATTGCTATGTTGGCCTGTGCCCGGATCGGGGCGGTGCATTGCGTGGTATTTGGTGGTTTCTCGTCAGATTCTTTGGCCAGCCGGATTGAAGACTGTCAGGCGAAAATGGTGATTACTGCGGATTCCGGCATGCGCGGCGGTAAGGCCATTCCACTGAAAGCCAATGTCGATGAAGCACTGAAACTGGCGGGTACAGACTCGATTCAAAATGTAATGGTTGTACACCGCACCGGTAACCCAATTGAAATGCAGGAAGGACGTGATCTGTGGTATCACACGGAAATTATGTCAGTGAATGACATCTGTCCACCCGAACCGATGAATGCCGAAGATCCGCTGTTTATCCTGTATACCTCAGGTTCCACCGGCAAGCCCAAGGGCGTGATGCATACCACTGGC
Source organism: Acinetobacter lwoffii (assembly GCA_963516025.1). Lineage (GTDB taxonomy): Bacteria > Pseudomonadota > Gammaproteobacteria > Pseudomonadales > Moraxellaceae > Acinetobacter > Acinetobacter lwoffii_R. The sequence continues at coordinate 22,463 of CAUPZU010000007.1, read as the reverse complement.
GGTTATCTGACCTATGTGAATTGCACCTTCCGTGAAGCATTTGATATCAAGCAGGATGATGTATTCTGGTGTACCGCAGATGTGGGCTGGATCACCGGGCATTCCTATGTACTGTATGGGCCGCTTTCGAATGGTACCACCACCGTGATGTTTGAAGGTGTGCCGCAATATCCAAGCTGGGCGCGTACTGGACATATTGTCGACAAGCATAACGTCACCATTCTCTATACTGCACCGACGGCGATCCGCGCCATGATGCGTGAGGGCGATGCTTTTGTGCGGGAAAGTGACCGTAGCAGCCTGAGAATTTTAGGTTCAGTCGGTGAGCCAATTAATCCGGAAGCCTGGAACTGGTACTACACCGTGGTCGGTGAAAGCCGCTGTCCTGTCATCGATACCTGGTGGCAAACCGAAACTGGCGGTTTTATGATTACGCCATTGCCGGGTGCGACTGATTTAAAACCAGGTTCTGCGACACGGCCTTTCTTCGGGGTACAACCGGCTATTGTCGATGCCGATGGCAAGGAACTGGAGGGTGAAGCTGAGGGAAATCTGGTGATTAAGGATTCCTGGCCGGGTCAGATGCGTACCATTTGGGGAGACCCGGAGCGTTTTATTGAAGCTTATTTCTCTACCTATCCCGGTACTTATTTTACCGGAGATGGGGCGCGTCGCGATAAAGATGGTTATTACTGGATTACCGGTCGTGTCGATGATGTCCTGAATGTGTCCGGACATCGTCTAGGTACGGCAGAAATTGAAAGTGCACTGGTGGCGCATGAATCGGTGGCTGAGGCCGCTGTAGTGGGTATGCCGCATGACATTAAAGGTCAGGGCATTTGTGCCTTTGTGACTTTGCAGGCTGATGTTGCCAGTTCAGATCAATTACGTGGAGAACTGGTCAGCTGGGTACGCAAGATTCTTGGTCCAGTGGCTACACCAGACGCCTTGCACTGGGCACCGGCCTTGCCAAAAACCCGCTCCGGCAAAATCATGCGGCGGATCCTGCGAAAAATTGCAGCCGATGAGCTGGATAGTCTCGGAGATACTTCAACCCTGGCTGAACCGCAGGTGGTGGATCATTTGATCGCAGAGGTACAGCGTAATAAAGTTTAAATTCAAGCGGTTCCAATACCGGCATTCTGCCGGTATTTTTATATCAGTCATAAGCTCTGCATGCTTTCGGATATAGGTCAGTACCCTGATCTGCTAAGCTGTTTCCATGCTGAACATGAGTTAAAATAATGAATGCACAATCCCCATATTTAAATCAGTCTCCTGTCGATATTGCCCAGAAACTTGCTGAAATTTTTGCTTTGACTGCAGCAGAGCGGGATCGGCAAGGTGGGAATCCTAAAGCCGAACGTGACCTGATTCGCCAGAGTGGCTTGCTGGGCCTGTCCATTCCAAAACAGTATGGCGGTCAGGAGACAGATTGGCAGACCATTTTTAAAACTATTCAAATTGTAGCCCAAGTCGACAGTTCATTGGCGCATGTCTATGGCTTTCATCATTTGCTGATTGCGACCGTGCAATTATTTTCCCAATCGGAACAATATGGCCCGTGGTTTGAACAGACTGCCCAAAATAATCTATTCTGGGGTAATACTCTAAATCCGCTGGACCATCGCACCATAGTTACAAAAGTTTCAGAAAACGAATATATTTTCCATGGTGATAAAAGCTTCTGCTCAGGTTCGATTGATTCGGATATGTTGCTGTGTTCAGGTTATGACGAAGCAGGAAAATTACTGATAGGAGTGATTCCTACCTGGCGAGAGGGCGTGAGCTTTCTGGGCGACTGGAACAATATGGGCCAACGCCAGACCGACAGTGGTACCAGCCATTTTGAGCAGGTCAAAATTCATGAAGATGAATTGCTGTTAAATCCCGGTCCACTGAGTACGCCATATTCCAGTCTACGGCCTTTGATTGCCCAGCTGATTTTTGTGCATCTGTTTTTGGGCGTGGCAGAAGGGGCATTTGAAATTGCCAGACAGGGTGTACAGACCCAAAAAGCCTGGTCCAAATCACTGGCAGACGATGCGGTGAATGATCCTTTTATCCAGAAGCATTTTGCCGAGTTTTATGTACAACTGGAAGGTGTACGCTTACTGGCAGATAAAGCGGTTCAGACTTTACAGGCAGCCTGGGAGCTTGGGAATGATTTAACAGCTGAGCAGCGCGGTGAAGTCTCAGTTGCCATTGCCACAGCCAAAATTGCCGCAACCAATACCTCTCTCTATATTACCCAGAATATTTTCCAGGTCATGGGTGCGCGGGCCACCACGGCCAAGCTCAATCTGGACCGTTTCTGGCGTAATGTCCGCACCCAGACCTTGCATGACCCGATCGATTATAAATATCAGGAAGTGGGCGAATGGGTCCTGACCGGGAAAGTGCCTGATCCAAGCTTTTATTCCTGATCTGAAAATAAAACAGCCTCTTTAACGAAGGCTTTTTTATTTTCAGATGAGAGGATGGTCAGTTTTAAATTTGCTTAAACGCTTCAATCGCCCTTATACGAGAGGCTTTTAAATCCACAATCGGTTTTGGATAATCCAGTTCAAGATCCGGATTTTTGGCATAGGGTTCATGAATAGATTTAGCATCCAGATGCGCCAGTTCCGGCACCCATTGACGGATGTAATCCCCATTTGGATCAAACTTCTGTGACTGGCTGACCGGGTTAAAAATCCGGAAATAAGGTACGGCATCCATGCCGGTCGAAGCACACCATTGCCAACCGCCATTGTTCGCTGCCAGATCCCCATCAATCAGCTGTTGCATGAACCAGCTTTCTCCCAAGCGCCAGTCAATCAGCAGGTTTTTACATAGAAACATCGCAGTAATCATGCGCACCCGGTTATGCATCCAGCCAGTGGCTCGCATTTGCCGCATACCGGCATCGACAATCGGAATCCCGGTGTGTCCTTGTTGCCAGGCAGCCAGATCTTCAGGCACATTACGCCACTGGATTTTATCGGTATTTTCCTTAAAAGGCTGATGCCTGGATACACGGGGAAAATCAAACAGGGTATGCAGATAAAATTCACGCCAGAGCAGTTCATCCAGCCAGGTCTGCTGACCGATATCATCAATCTGGAAATATCCGTCCTTAAACAGGACCTGCATACATTGGCGGATTGAGAGAATACCGATATTCAGATACGGTGACAGACGGCTGGTACCATCGACTGCAGGTAAATCACGCTCGGTTTTATAGTGAGCCATTTTCTCCTCGATAAAATCATCGAGCAGCTCTAAGGCAGCTTGATCCTGCGCAGGCCAGAACTGGGCAATATGATCGACCTTATAATCAACTGCAAATTTTCCCAGATCAAAGCTGGTCAACTGAGCGGGTAATTCAAGCGGATCTTGAAGCTGAATGGCAGGATAGCAGCCCGGTATATTCTGAATCAGTCGTTCATAGCACTTTTTCTTGAATGCGCTATAGATCTGATAGGGCTGATTGGACTGATTGCGGATACTGGTCAGTGGAAACAGGCTGCGATCATGATACAGTTCGACCCGGATCTGCTGCTGTTCCAGCATCTGCTGTACCTGAGCATCACGTTGCAGTTCATTCACGCCCACTTCAATATTGGCATGTAGCGTATCAATCTGCAGTTTTTGGCACAGACTTAGGATTTCGGCAGACAGGTCTTGCCATAAGGGAACATTTAAAATGATTAATGGAATATTCAGCTGCGCTAACTGTTGCTTTAAGACGTCGAGGCGGCGCAGATAAAAATCGATTTTAATCCGGGCATCCTGATGCAGCTTCCATTGTTCGGGAGAGAGCACCACCACTGCTATACAGCTGCCTTGCTGGGTGGCATGCCAGAGCGCGGCATGATCATGAATGCGGAGGTCTTGACGAAACCAGATCAGTTGCATTGTTAAAATTCTTGGAAAGTCGTTAGTGCAGAATTTTAAGGAATTGATGGTCTTAAACCTAGCCAGACAACAATTTTATCACATAAAAAAATCCCCCAAGCCGAGCCTTGAGGGAGTGAATCTGCTGAGATTTATTTGAATAATTATACGGGCTCAGCTTCTTCTTGCTGCACAGGCGTTGCCTGTTGTGCTTCAAGCTCACGGACCAAAGGCAGCACCTTCTGGCCAAAATATTCGACTTCTTCAATAAAGTGCAAAAAGCCTGACAGAATTAGATCGACACCGACTTTTTTCAGCTCGATAATCCGTTCAGCAATCTGCTGCGGTGTCCCGATCAGATTGGTGCGGAACCCGTCATTGTATTGCACCAGATCTTCAAAGGTGGATTGGGCCCAGTTGCCTTCACCTTCCTGACTTGCCGCGCCAGCTTCATGGGTCGCTTCACCAAAGGATTTCACTGCCTGCACATTGGCCTTGCTAATAATTTCCTGCAATATAGCCTGAGCTTCTTCTTCGGTATCCCGTGCAATCACAAAGGCATTTACGCCGATTTTCACCGAGTGATGATTTGCCTTGGCTTTTTCACGAATATCATCGATCTGTTTTTTCAGCTCTTCCGGGGTATTGCCATTGGTGAAGTACCAGTCAGATACGCGAGAAGCCATATCACGTGCTGCCCGGGAACTGCCGCCCTGAAAGATTTCAATATGCGGTTTTTGTAGTGGTTTCGGACTCAAGGTATAGTCTTTAAATTGATAATATTTACCTTCAAAATTAAAGTTGTTCTGGGTCCAAACCCCTTTTAGGCTACGGATAAACTCTTCCGAACGGGCATAACGCTCGTCATGTTCCGGCCATTCTTCACCAATGGCATCAAACTCACCGCGGAACCAGCCACTGACCACATTGATCGCGATCCGGCCATTGCTCAGATGGTCAATCGTCGCCAGTTGTTTTGCAGCCAGTGCCGGCTTCCATGGACCCGGCAGAATCGCGGCAATGACTTTCAGGCGTTCAGTTTTGGCCAGAATGCCATGACTGAAGCTGACCGATTCATGCTGGTTTTCTGCGTTATAGCCGGCAGTAAAACGGATCTGGGTCAGAGCATAATCAAAGCCTGCCTGTTCAGCGGTTTGTGCCAGACGCACGTTATAGTCATAGCTCCAGTCGGTGCGCTGCTCGATATTACTAACCACCAGGCCACCACTGACATTCGGCACCCAATAGGCAAATACGATATTTTTATCATTCGACATATTCATCACCCTCTGCAATGCTGTATTCAAGCCACTTGAGTCTTTGGTGCTTTCTTGCTATGTAAACGTGATTCTGCGGCATCCAGGCTCGGCACGGCTGCTGAAGGCAGCACTTCTTCCTGTTCGATCTGCTTGTTAATGCCCAGATTTTGACTGGCTTGAATGGTTTTTTCTTTAATGACTTCAGCACGTTGTCCTTTGGCTGGTGCCCATTCAAGAATCGGCAAGGCACGTGCCACAGCCAGGGTAATCCGGTCGCGAAGCAGTTCACTGTGAATGGTATATTCAGGGGTGAAATCGCGGTCGGTGGCATAGACCCCAATCGGTAAAGTCTGTGCCTGAAAGAAGCTGAATAAAGGACGCAGTTGATGTTCAAGCACCAGCGCATGACGGTCACTGCCACCAGAAGCTGCCAGTAATACCGGAACATCGACCAGCGCCGTTTGCTCAACAAAGTCAAAGAAATGCTTGAACAGGCCGGTAAATGAAGCGCGGTACACAGGAGTGCCAACAATCAGCGCATCTGCGGCTTCTACTGCTGCCAGATCATTCTGAACGCGTTGCGGCAACTGATTGCGATAAATCGCGCCGCCCAAGAGCGAACCAATTTCACTAAATTTAATGAAATGCACATTGATTGGTGTCGCTTCCCCAAGCTCATCCAGAATGGCCTGAACCAAGGCTTCGGTTTTTGAGGGGTGATTTAAACCGCCAGATACGGCAACAATATTTAAGGGTTTTTGCGCATTAAAATTAGACATATTTAGAACCTGAAAATAGGGTTAATCTCGGAATGACCCTATTAATCCCGATTCAGCGAAGGGCTGTAAAATAACGAAAAGCTGAAAAGTTATCTAATTTTACGATATACGACAAAGGCCTGATTTTTAAGGAAGTTTTTGTGGGTAAGTGAATGATATTTATATTTATATTGAATAAAGATAAGCTTTTTCAGTGAGGAATAAGTGATATATAAAAAAGTGATGAGAATTAAACAATTATTGCAATAGTGCAAAAATGAGCAATTTTGAAGAAAAACTGCATATTATTTTAAAAATTGTAGTGTCTTGCATATCCTTAACCGGGTTGTGTGGTTAGAATAGGGACTACCGTGCCAAGATCTCTCACGTTGCCTATGAATATTTTAATCGTTGATGATCATCCACTATTTCGTCATGCCTTGATTCAAGCTGTACGTTATAGCCTGCCACAAGCCCAGATTCATGAAACTGCGGCAGTCAATGAATTTTATGAACGTCTAGAAAATGGCCCTGAGCCTGATCTTGTGCTGCTGGATTTAAACCTGCCGGGCGCTTCCGGCTTTTCTGCCCTGGTGCATGTCCGCGCACAATATCCGTCTTTACCGATTATTGTCGTGTCTGCGCATGAAGAAGTCAGCATCATCCAGCGTGCGATCGCACATGGTGCGATGGGCTATATTCCTAAATCTGCCCACCCAAGCCATATCGGTGAAGCGATTCGTGAAGTGCTGGAAGGTGAAATCTGGTTACCGCCAAATCTGCCGGCCAATATGAATTTTGATCCGCGTGCTGCCGATGAAACGGCTTTGGCAGAACGGATCCAGTCTTTGACGCCGCAACAGTTCCGGGTATTGATGATGGTGGCTGAAGGTTTATTAAACAAACAGATTGCTTATGAACTGGATGTGTCAGAAGCGACGATTAAAGCGCATGTGACGGCAATCTTCCGTAAGCTTGGGGTACAGAACCGGACTCAGGCGGTATTGGCCATTAATGCACTGAATATTGAAGACCGCAAAATGTAAGTTCTGCATAGCCGAATTGAAAAAGACCTCCTTGGAGGTCTTTTTTTATGGGTGAAATCTGCAAAATTGAGTGCACAGGCCTGAGTCAGCTAGGCGATATAATCCTGCTTGCGCGTGAAATCATCACAAAACAATGGATTTAAGGCACATTGCAATTCATCAATCTGCTCTTCGGTGACATAACCTTTCGATTTCAGATATTCCGCCACGCGATCATCACGCAGACTCAGGAAAGTCGCATCATAAACACCGAGATCGACAAATAGTGCTGCAGTTTCCAGACTGTTAAAACGATCCAGATAAACTTCATTGTCATACATCAGGAAGACATGTTCGTCGCGCGTATTTGGATCGACATGTAAACGTTGCGCCAGTTCATGTGGGCAGGTTTTGATAAATAACAGATCAGACAACTCATCAAACTGGCTGGTGTCCAGGCAATCTTCTTCATTTTTGACCTTACCCAGCCAGGCCTTAAAGACCAGTACCGCGCCACCACGCAGCAACATGCTCCAGATCTGATGACGGGTTTTTGCCGGAAGATCCTCTGTTTCAGCTTCTAAAGACTGAATTAGCTTGTCTTCCTGTTCAGCAATCTTTTCAAATAGGCCCAGACCTTGCGGCTTGTAGGCATAAGGTTCAAAGACATCAAAATGTAATTCATCAAAGACTTGCAGCGCCAGGGGGACTGCACTCTGATACAGCGTTTCCAGTGCCTGATACTGGGCATCATTCAGCTTGCTGTATTTAAAGATCTGTGCCCAGTCAATGCTTGGCAATAAGGCATTGGCGCCATATTGACGGTGAAACTGCTGGGTCTGATTCAGGCCATGGTTTTGATCTATGTTCATGTGAAGAACTCCGATATGCAGAAATAGATCAGCGACCAAAAAATTAAGGCTGCATGAGATGGCAACTGATCGTTTCTTATTCCTCTATTTTTAGAGCCAAGTACAGGGGATAAAAAATACGACTAAAGTTATAGTAGTGGAAAATTACTCTTTAATTTTTATTAAAAACAATAAGATAATTAATTGTAACTAAGTGTACACATGTACATTAATACATTCGTCAGTTTTTGCCATAGTGAATTAAAAAATGAGCATTTTGGTCAATTTATTCAGCTGTATTTTCGGCATATTTGCTGCTTTTAGCACATTCGAATAAATTTTATGCAACCTAGGTAAGTTTATGTGGCAGTTGAGTATAAAAAATACCCATTTCAAGGTTTGAAATGGGTATTAATCAGATCGTTATCTACTTAGGAGTCGGAAATTTTCAGTCCAGATAACCATGAACGTAATGAGGCCGGTTTCAGCGGTTTTTTCAGCAGAACAATGTTTAGCTCTTTTAGACGTTGCGGCAATTCCGGATCGGAATCGGCGGTAATCAACGCGACCGGAATATCCTTCGAACGATGTTCCAGAATGAAATCCAGACCGATCTTGTCCTGATTCAGATGTTGATCCACCAGCCAGACCTGAATATTTTCCTGCTGAATCAGCATGGCTGCTTGCTCAGGTTCGGTGGCTTTAAATACCTGATAGCCCCATTTGGTCAATAAGGTCGACATGCCTTCCAGAATGGTTTCATCATTATCCAGACACAGAATCTTAAAGGCCTTGCTCTTTAAAGGTACGGCCTGAACCGGTGCTGCGACAACTTTTGGTGCTTGGATCACAGGCACTTCAATCATAAAGCAGGAACCTTTACCCAGCGCAGAAGACACATGTACCGGATAGTCCAGCATGCTGGTCATGCGTTGTACGATCGCCAAACCTAGGCCCAGACCCTGTTCACCCCAAGGCGAGGTGTGGCCGCAACGTTCAAATTCTTGAAACAGTTTGATGCGCTGTTCTTCGGCAATACCCGGGCCAGTATCCCAGACGCCAATACGGATATGATTCGGTCTGCTGCTCGAACGTAATACACCGACCACGACTTTACCTCTGGCAGTATAACGCAACGCATTGCTGACAAAGTTCTGGATAATGCGGCGAATCCATTGTGGATCGGTATCAATCCAGAACTGTGCATCATGCACACTGAACTTGATACCACGCTGTGCAGCGATGGATTTGAACTGGAGTTCCAGATCGCTGAGCAGGTCATGCAGCGGATAAGCCTGACGTTTCGGCTGAATGGTGCCGCCTTCCAGTCGGGCAATATCCAGCAGGGCAGACAACATGCTTTCTGCACCATGCAAAGCACGATCCAGTTGTTGTAATGTCTTGCGGTCTTCATCATTCTGCACGCTTTGTTCGAGTGCGGTACTGAACAGGCGCGCGGCATGCATTGGCTGCAACAGGTCATGACTGGCGGCGGCAATGAAGCGGCTTTTTGACATATTGGCCTTATCGGCCTGTTCACGCGCCAGTTGCTGCTCGGACAATGCATCGGCCAGCTGCTGGGTACGGTCCTGAACGCGGGCTTCAAGCACGGCTTCATTTTCACGGAACGCAGTAATATCGGCGAAAGTGGTAACGAACCCGCCGCCTTCGATCGGATTGCCGCGCATCTGAATGACGCGGCCATCTTTACGAATCCGTTCAAATTCATGGGCACTGCCGACCTGCATCCAGTGAATCCGTTTCCGTACATGTTCTTCAACCGAGCCCGGGCCACATTCACCACGTTCAGCGTTATAACGGATCAGGTCTGCGATTGGACAACCGACATAGACAATATCGGTCGGATAATCGAACAGTTTCAGATACTGATTGTTCCATGCGACCAGACACATGTTTTCATCGACTACGCTGACCCCTTGGGTCATGTGATCAATCATGGTCATGATCAGGTTCTGATTAAAGCGTTGCCATTGCGAGGCCTGATCGAGAATATTGGCGACCTGACCCAATGCCAAACCATTATTAACCATAGCTGTGGTCAACAGGGTACGTGCCGAGGCTGCCCCGATAGTCCCCGCCAGATATTGCTCAGTGAAACGCCACCACATGCCATTGGCACTGCTGTTTTCATTCAGTTCAACACTGTTTTGGGTACAAAACTGCTGGAAAGCGCGTGTGGTTGGGCCTTCGCCGGTAATGCGTTTGGCCAGGGTAATCAGGTCACCAACTTTTAAACGGGCGACATCCTGATGCGAATAGCTGACCTCGGTAGAAGGACTCTGCGAGGGTAGTGGCTTGGTTTCATAATAGAAGAAACTTTCGGCCTGAATCTGTTCGGCAATACTCGGACGGAAAATACGGGAAATCCAGATATACAGCAGGGTATTTAAGCCCAGTGCCCAAACTACGCCATGCGTCAGCGGATCAAAAGACTCAAAACCAATCAGGGCTTCCGGTCTTAACCAGTTCCAGCCAAAAGGCCCTTGATTCAGCAAGCTTTGGCTAAAGCTGCTATAGGCTTCTGGCAGGCTTCGCAAAATGGTTGGAAACAGCAGGGTATAAGCCCACAAGGCAAAACCGGTCAGGAGTCCAGCATAGACACCCTGTTTACTACCGCCACGCCAGTACAGGCCACCGATCAGGGCAGGGGCGAATTGTGCCACCGCACTAAATGCCAACAGACCAAAAACCGACAACTGGTCAATATCATTAAAGAAATTGAAGAACAGGAAGCCCATCAACATCACGCCCAGAATACAGACCCGGCGGGTAAATTTCAGCACCAGCGGCAAGCGTTTGTCATGCCGGGAAATCAGCTTTAAACGCCACAACGCCGGCATGATCAGGTCATTGCTGAGCATGATTGACAGTGCCACGGAAGACACCAGCAGCATCCCGGTAGAGGCAGAGAAACCACCCAGAAATGCCAATAAGGTCAACCAGTCCTGATTATAGCTAAGTGGCAAGGACAGGACTGCCACATCCGGAATCGCCAGGTATTGCGGTGCAGCATGTAGTGCCCAGCTGGCAATGGGAATAATCGCCAAGGTAGTCAGAATCAAATAGACCGCGAACCAGCGTCGCGCACCGCGGATATGTTTTTCATCGCGCAGCTCAACCACCGCCACATGGAACTGGCGCGGCAGGCAAATAATCGCCAGTGCCGCCAGAAGGGTCTGAATCCAGAAACTTTGTGGCACGCCAAACAGTTGTACATCATGAAAAGTGGTACTGATATCGGTACTGATCTGTGCCAGATTCTCTGGTGCTTCAAACATAAAGAAACAGGCAACTGCCAGCAGGGCGAAGAGTTTGACAAAAGACTCAAATGCCACGGCCAGCATCAGGCCGCCATGCTGTTCGGTATTGGCAATCTGCCGGGTACCAAACATCATCGCCAGTATTGCCAGAACCCCAGTCAGAAATAGCACGCCATTGGTGGTGCCGGTTACACCTGCGGAAGGTTCTAGAATGACGGCGGCACTTAAGGCAATGGCACGTAACTGCAAGGCCAGATAGGGCACAATCGCCACTACCGCCAGAATGGTTACCAGCGAGGCGAGGGGACCACTTTTACCATAGCGTGCTGCGACAAAGTCAGCGATCGAAGAAATGGCATGATGCTGCCGCACCCGTCCCAGACGGCGCCAGATGTCATAGCCGACGGCAACGAAGAGCAGGGGACCCAGATAGATCGGCAGGAAAATAATCCCTTCACGTACCGCAGCACCCGTGGCGCCATAAAAGGTCCAGGAGGAGCAGTACACTCCTAAAGTTAAACTAAACAATAGCATGCGCCCACGGGTACTCAGCCGGCTGGCATGTTTTTCCCCGTAGAAAGCGCAGATAAAGAGTAATGCGATATAGAGGGCGAGTACCCCTATGATGAGCCAACTGTTCATATAGCCTGATGTGTACTGAGCATGCCGCTATGATAACGCATCGTGAACGCTACAATTTAAATTGATCATTTTTTAACGACCAAAGTCTAAATTACAAACACCTACGATTATTGTTAATTTGCAACAGTGATAATTCGAATTAAAAAATAGGCAGCCCAAGGTTGGGCTACAGGAGAGTAATTATGGATGAGGTACAAGTAGATCGAATTCTACAAAATCCAAAATTCAAGGAAATGGTCCGCAAGAAAAGTACGCTCAGCTGGACGTTGACCGGCATTATGCTATTTATCTATGTGGGCTTCATGTTGCTGGTTGGTTACAACAAAGAATTTCTATTGTCTTCAATTTCAGGTGGTGTGACTACGTGGGGTATTCCACTCGGTCTGGGTATCATTGTCCTGTCGTTTATCTTGTGTGGTGTGTATTCCTACATTGCCAATAACAAACTTGATCAATTGACTGAAGAAGCAATCCGTGAAGTCGAAGCGATTGCTCATGAAAAAGGACACCACTAAGATGAAATGGAATTCTCTTATTGCTCTTGCTGCAACTGCAATGGCCTCAGGTATGGCTTTCGCTGGTCCTGATCTGGGTGCAGCAGAACAGCAGGCGACCAACTGGCACGCGATTATCATGTTTGTGATTTTCGTCGGTGCAACACTGTTCATTACCAAATGGGCAGCGAAACAAACCACCAGCACCACAGATTTCTATACGGCCGGTGGCGGTATTTCTGGTTTCCAGAATGGCCTGGCGATTGCCGGTGACTATATGTCAGCAGCATCATTCCTGGGTATTTCCGCGATGGTGTTCCTGTCAGGCTTTGATGGCTTGCTGTATTCACTGGGCTTTATGGTCGGTTGGCCGATCGTATTGTTCCTGGTGGCAGAACGTCTGCGTAACCTGGGTAAATACAACCTGTCAGACGTAGTATCTTTCCGCTTGCAGGAAAAACCGGTACGTACCTTGGCCGCTTTAAGCTCGCTGGTTGTGGTTGCGTTTTACCTGATTGCACAGATGGTGGGTGCAGGTCAGCTGATCAAACTTCTATTCGGTCTGAACTATAACATTGCAGTCGTGATCGTTGGCTTGCTGATGATGGCCTACGTAATTTTCGGCGGTATGTTGGCGACCACTTGGGTACAGATCATCAAGGCGGTAATGTTGCTGTCTGGTGCGACCTTTATGGCATTCATGGTCATGAAAGGCGTGGGCTTCAGCTTTACCAACATGTTTGAACAGGCGATTGGTGTCTACTCAAAAGTACATGACTTGAGCCTGACAGATGCGACCAAAATCATGGGTCCGGGTAGTCTGGCATCTAATCCGATTGATGCGATTTCTTTAGGTCTGGCATTGATGTTTGGTACCGCAGGTCTGCCACATATCCTGATGCGTTTCTTCACGGTAAAAGATGCCAAAGAAGCGCGTAAATCAGTCGTAGTTGCTACAGGTTTTATTGGTTATTTCTACCTATTAACCTTCATCATTGGTTTTGGTGCGATTCTATATGTATCGAACAACCCGCAATTCCTTGATGTTGCGAAAATGGCTGTGACTGGCAAGCTGGAGCTGGTGGGTGGTAATAACATGGCGGCGGTGCACCTGTCTGATGCAGTGGGCGGCGACCTGTTCATGGGCTTCATTTCTGCAGTTGCATTTGCCACGATTCTTGCGGTCGTTGCTGGTTTGACCCTGTCAGGTGCTTCAGCAATTTCGCATGACTTGTATGCCAACGTGTTGAAGAAAGGCCAAACCACGCCTGAATCTGAACTACGTATGTCTAAGATTGCGACTTTAGGTCTTGCGATCTTCGCAATGATTCTCGGGATTCTGTTCGAGAAACAAAACGTAGCCTTCATGGTCGGTCTGGCATTCTCTGTTGCGGCATGTGCCAACTTCCCGGTACTGGTATTGTCTATGTTCTGGAAAGGCTTGACGACACGTGGTGCCGTGATTGGTGGTGTTGCAGGTCTGGTAACCGCAGTAACCTTGATTGTGCTGTCTAAAGCAGTATGGGTCGATACTTTGGGTATTTCTGATACGCCAGTGAACCCGTTCAATGGTCCTGCAATCTTCGCGATGCCATTGTCATTCTTGTGCTGCTGGTTGTTCTCTGTGACGGATAATTCGGCACAGGCTCAGGCAGAACGCAAAGCCTTTGATGCCCAGTTTGTACGTTCACAAACCGGTATTGGTATCTCAGGCGCATCGGATCACTAAGATCTGCGCTACGCTAAGAAAGCCCCGTCAGGGGCTTTTTTTATGGAGATATAATCAAGCTTTCTCTTTAGCATAAGCGCCGTATTGAATTGAGATGGCTGCATTTGTGCAGCGTTATTTCAGTAATTTTCATACAAATCGCATATCTGCAAGCGGATTTAAGCATGCTATGTTAAAAGCTGCTAACAATAACAATGTGTTCCCTACATGACGATAGTAACAAGAAGAGCAACAAGAAGGGCATTATGAAGCAATCTCTGCAACAGTTCTGGAACAGCTTTACCCATTTGCCTTCGGCATGGCTGTTGTGCCTGCAATTGCTGATCCTGATCTTGTCGGTATTGAGTTATGAAAGCGTGTCTTATCGGGCGGGAACCTGGGTGCTGGGTGTTCTGGTTTTGCTGGTGATTGCCAGAGTCATTCGCCAGACTCCAATGTTTACCATTTTAGGACTTAGCTTTGTCGCCGGTGCGATTTTCTTTTCCTCTCTGATTGTGCTGGGACTGCGTTATACCTGGATCCATGTCACCGCCAACCTGTTTGAAGCTGGTGCTTATTTCAGTGCAGCTTATGGCCTTTTGCGTTATATGTTCCATGACCGTTATCTGACCAAGGATGAACTCTTTGCCGCTGGGGCGGTCTTTACCTTGCTGGCCTGGGGCTTTGCCTTTCTCTACAGTATCTGTCAGCTGCTGGTGCCGCACAGCTTTTCAGACCCAGATCTGCAAGCCTATCAACCCTGGCTGGATCTGATTTTTCTCAGTTTCAGTGTACAGTCTGCAACAGGACTGTCCGATATCATGCCGGTCAGTCCGGTCGCACGGATGCTAGCCATTATCCAGATGTTTGTCGGGGTGATGTATCTGGCGCTGATTGTATCCCGCTTAATTGCCTTGCAATATATCGCACGTCTACCGCATAAAAAGAACGTGAAAAATAGAGAAAACCCGCCTGGGCAATGAGACTCATCCTTTTATTGTATTTGTTACAGTAACTTAACGGCTTTATTTTGTGTCACATCCTAAAATAGCAGGAGATCTAGCTCCCATAGACTGAATCTGTCTGATCATTTTGACCTTACCAATAATTATTTGACGCTGTTTGTCGATCCAATTTTTAAAAAATGGAGGATGTATGCCTTCCACAAAACCATCCTGTTTTGCCAATATCAATCCAAATGTTTTTATCAGTACTGTCGCCATTATTGCGATATTTTTAGCGTTGGTCGTATTTGCACCCGATGCTTTTTCAGTTTTTACCCAGCAACTGAACCAGTGGATTACCACGTCCTTTAGCTGGTTCTATGTATTGTCGGTGGCGATATTTATCATCCTTCTGGCTTATATTGCCCTGTCGGATATGGGCAAAATCAAACTGGGGCCCGAGCATAGTCAACCGAAATATAGCAGTGCCTCCTGGTTTGCGATGTTATTCACCGCAGGCATGGGGATTGGCCTGATGTTCTTTGGTGTGGCCGAACCGGTGATGCATTATGTTACACCACCTGCCGGTGAACCGGAAACTGTACTGGCTGCACAACAATCTATGCGGGTCACCTTTTTCCACTGGGGCTTACATGCCTGGGCCATTTATACGCTGGTTGGCCTATCGCTAGCTTATTTTGCTTACCGGCATCAATTGCCTTTAAAAATTCGTTCGGCCTTATATCCGCTGATTGGTCAAAAGATCTATGGTCCGATTGGAGATGGCGTAGATACCTTTGCCACTATTGGTACGGTATTTGGTGTGGCCACCACACTGGGTTTTGGGGTCACACAGATCAATTCAGGCTTGAATTACCTGTTTGGTGTTGAACAGGCACCTAGCACTCAGGTGATTCTGATCATTGTCGTGAGTACCATGGCAGCGACTTCCGTATTTTTTGGATTAGATAAAGGAATTAAACGTTTATCTGAACTAAATTTGGTGCTTGCACTGCTGTTGCTGATCTTTGTCTTTGTGGCAGGTCCAAGTATCTATCTGTTACAGACAACAATTCAAAATGCCGGCCAGTATGTCTCTAATCTGTTTAGCATGACCTTTAATCTGTATGCCTATCAGCCAAGTGGCTGGATTGGCGGCTGGACCATCATGTACTGGGCCTGGTGGATTTCCTGGTCACCATTTGTAGGCATGTTTATTGCCCGAGTCTCGGAAGGGCGCAGTATTCGTGAATTTATCGTAGGTGTATTGCTGATCCCGACCGGATTTACCCTGATCTGGATGGGCTTTATGGGCAATGCCGCACTGTACAGCATTATGCATGAAGCCAATACTGGCTTATTAGAGGCAGTTCAGCGTGATTCATCAGTGGCCCTATTTGAGTTTCTGAACAATCTGCCTTTTAGCTCAGTAACCAGTATCATTGCGACTTTACTAGTGATGCTGTTCTTTGTGACTTCTGCCGATTCAGGGGCATTGGTGACTGATTATCTGACAGCAAAAAGTGAAAATTCACCGACCTGGCAGCGTCTATTCTGGACCGTGCTCATGGCTTTGTTAGCCATCATCCTCTTGCTGGCGGGTGGCTTAGAAGCCTTGCAATCGGCCACGATCATGAGCGCCTTGCCATTTACCTTCATTATGCTGCTGATGTGCTGGGGATTAATCAAAGCCTTACATCTGGATGTTACCAAAATGCATGCGCTGCAAGCCGCACGGATTACCCCGCGTGCGATCCAGAATCCGCGCAGCTGGCAACAGCGATTAGGCCTGATTATGCATTATCCGCACACTCAGGAAGAGGTGCAGCAGTATATTCACAATACAGTGAATAAGGCATTTCTCAGCTTTCAAAGTGAATTGAAACGGCGCCGATTACACGTGGTGATTAGCCCGCTAGAAGACGGTATACAGCTCCGTGTTGATCATCAGGATGAAATTAATTTTATCTATCAGGTCAATGCCACCCAGACTTTAAGTCCAAGCTTTATGTCTGAACTGGAGAATGCGAGCGTAGATTCCTATCAGGCAGAAGTCTTTTTAAGAGAAGGTGGGCAGGGTTATGATGTGATGGAGTGGACGCAAGAAGATCTATTGCAGGACATCATTGACCAATATGAACGTCATTTGCACTTCTTAAGTCTGGTACGTACACCTGAGTAAACGAAGTCATAAAACAATAAAAAAGGACGCAATATGCGTCCTTTTTTGATTCAGAATCTAATCAGAAATTAGAAACGGAATTTGGCATTTACACCAATCGTTTGTGTATCCAGTGCTTGGCCTTCAGCATTTGCATTTACATAAGATGCGCCAACTGCAACAGCAGGAGTGATGAAGTAGTTTACTTTCGCGCCCCAAGCTTTGTCTGGAGAACCAGCAAAGCTAGATTCCATATAAGATGCACCAACGCTTAACTGTGGGTTAAGGAAAAGAGTTGTACCTAAGTTGTAGGCAGTATCTTCGCCATAAACTAGCCCACTTTCAAAACCAATTGACATGTTAGTGCCGTCAATCGCGCCTACATATTTAGTGCGGGCAGTGATTGCATCTTTCTTATCAGCAATGGTTTCTGATTCAAGAGCAGCTTTAGCAACACCGTTGTTGAACATGTTGAAAGCGTCATAGGAAGTTTGGTCTGCAACGCTTGTGTAACCTACAGCTACCAGGAAGTTAGGAGCAACTAAAGCACCAAGTTCTAATGCATAACGGTCGCCTTGATCGTCAGTTGCGTTAGCAGTTTTGCTATCAGCAATGGTATGGCTATAAGAAGCGCTTGCATAAACAGGCACAACTGAAGTTGGAACGTAAGCTTCACCTTTTACGCCGTAAGTATGATTTACAGTACGTGAACGTCCAGCTTCTTCTTGACCGTTTTCGCCATAGCTATACGCTAGAGCAACATTAGAAGCTTGGTTCAGGAAAGCAGCTTCAGCTAAAGGACCTTTAGAAGCGTCTACATCTTTGAAGTAGTAAGTACCTTGAACAGCGCCAGTGAAGTCTTTGTCATTTGCAGTGTTGTCGATGTACTCTGACTGACCTTGAACTTCGAATTGATATGCTTGAGCACCGGTCATCGCTAATAATACAGCAGTGGCTAAACCTAGTTTTTTCATGATATTTACCATTTTGTTACAAAAGATGTACAACATAAAACGTATTGTATTGTAACAATTTATTAAGTCAATCCAATTCGAAATCGCTATTTTTTTAAGCTAAATCATTGTATTAATTTTGTGTAAAGTTCAAGTATTAGGCTCCGAAGCTATTTTATATAAAAACTCTTGTATAACAAAAATCTAGACTTTAAATATAGAATCGGGACTAAAGATTAAGGAGAAATTATGTTGTTATTTTAATCAATTAATACGATTAATTATAATATATTTATCTATTAAAACAATTAATAATAGGTGAGTTAATTCATAAATGTGTCAAGAAGTGCAAAATGTCTGGCGCATCAGGTCTTTGATTGGATTGCTTGATTTTAAAGCATCATCAGCTTGGATCTTAGAATAGGTGTCTGTTTTTTGAGCTAAATGGGCATGTTTTATAATCTTGACTGGAGCAATCGGCTTTACATTTTGAGGGGAATTTTACATAATATGAAAATCAAGTTAGAGTTCACACTTTTATAGTGATTTAGCCTGATTCTCCACAATTTTTTGTTTTATCGCCCAGCTTTCCCCAAGGTTGGGCTTTTTTTTGTCCAGCATTTTTTTATTTCGGATCATTCCGTTTCTGAAAAACCTTTAATTAAAAAAGATGATAAGAAGAAATATTATAATAATTTTAAGCACCAAAATGGTGCATATTAAAAAGTAAAAATGTAGGTCTAAAATTCAATAGCTAAAAAAACCCCAATTTTCATAGAAAATCGGGGTTTTTTCGCCAAAATTTGCGGGTAAACTAAAATATCTGCTGAGGAATAATTTAACTCGCCCTAATGCGGTGCATTATGCACCTATTTGTTGCAGGTGTAAATAGTGCAGAAAGCAAGTTTTTATATTTTTTTAGCTGCTTAAATTCCCTTGTTTTTGTAAGACTTTATAGAGAGCTATGGTCACGAAAACCTGCATTAAAGGTTCAAATGAACCAACTTAAGTATCTGAAAAATAATAGATGATAAAAATTCATTAAAAACATAAGTGAAGTAAGACTAAACGCTTTAAGACCATCCTGTTTTATTTGTATAATAATCAATCTATTTAGCTTTGCTTGTCATATTGGGGCGTAATACAACAGCATGAATACCTTACGCTCTGAGGGGATCAGTAAACGTTTGTACTGGTCGATGTCGATTATTATTTTATGCTTACTTTGTATCTGTATTCCTTTAATTGTGAGTAGTAGTCAAAGCTATTTAAAATCCAGACAAACCTATCAACAATTGAATGCCTTGCAACAGGTCGCTGATCTGGCAAATGAAATTTCGCGCGAGCGTGCGCCTGCCAATAAAGCCATGTCCAGTTTGGCCAAAGAATCTGCGTAACATCAACACGAGTTAATCAGCTATCGACAGCAGGTGGATCGGCAGTTGTCCCAAACGGCCGATGTCTTGACGGAGGTCGGTTTTAACAATCTGAGTTAGCAACTTTCATAGCTTGGAAATAGTTTGAAAAAAGGCTGTGCACAGGTTGATGCCTATACCCGGATACCGCGTCAGCAACGCAGTGCACAAGAACTTGATCAGGCAATTCTGGCCATGTTTGCTGCCTGGGAAAGTTGCCGTGAACTTTTGCGTGATGTGGCGGTAGCTTCAGATCGCTCATCCACCCATCTGAATAACTATATTAGAGCCAGATTTTAGTTTTATCTGATTTATGTGATCAGGCTGGTCGTGTCGCATCGTCTATCATGGCACATGTGACTTTTGGAGCTCCGCTTCCCACTGAAAATATTACCCGCTCTTTACAGACCCAACATCAGGTGCGTTATTTGTGGGCGTTAATTGATACCATTTAACCTGTTCAAGATAAGAACGAGGAATTCATTCGCTTACATCGACGGATAGAAAGCGAGTTTATTCAGCGAGGCTTACCCATTGTGAGTGAGCTGATCAGTGACAGTCTGGAGCAACGTGACTACCGTTTGAACGGGACAGAGCTGACTGAAGCAATTGTAGATAAATTTGCGACTGTGGTGGATCTGCAAACTTACCTACTGCAATATAGCAGAGATGCCGCTATTCAAGAGATGAACAGCAATATGCAGCGTTTGATCTGGAGCGTGTTGGTATCGCTAATTTCATTACTCACGGCACTTTCCACCATGGTCTTTGCACGCAAACAAGTACTTTTGCCATTGATTCAGGCGCGTCACCTGCTATTGAGCCTAGCTAAAAACTCGGGTCGTCAACCAGTTGAAGCACAGGTACGGGCAGCGAATCATTCGGATTCTTTATTTGCAGCCATTCAGAAATTGCAAAAAATGTTGCAAGAACGTGATGCGCTGGAAGAATATATCCGTTTTATGGAAAATCAGCCGGGTCAATTGAGCCAGACCTGTCTGATGATTATGGATATTGATCATTTTAAACAGGTGAATGATCAATATGGGCATATTATTGGCGATCAGGTGATTCAACTGGTAGCCGAGCGTTTGCAAGCCAATGTCCGTGCTACAGATTTGCTGGTGCGTTATGGGGGCGATGAGTTTCTGGTACTGATTGAAAATATCCAGATGGAACAGGCATTGGTTGTGGCCGATAAAATCCGGGCTGAAGTGGCTGAGCGTCATATTGTGATTGTAGCAGGAGACGAGATTCAGATTTCGGTCAGTATTGGGGTTGCCATTGGTGCCGTGTCCTGGATGGCTTTATTGTCAAATGCAGATGATGCTTTGTTTGCAGCAAAGGCCAAAGGACGTAATGCGGTGGCAGAGGTTTAGTTCAAAAGACTGTTTTCTCTACTTTTGAACTGCACAAAAGTAGCAAAATGCATTTGTTCGACTGATGCTAAGTCCCTTTAGCACAGTCGAACGGGCGACATCCATGTCGCCAGTCATGTGATCTAATTTGGATGATCTCTGGTTTTGTCGATCAGATAGTTAATAAAATTTGTGCAGGCAACAAGCATAAATTTTGCATCGATATAAGAAAGATTTGATTCGTCTAACATTGCATGGCGAATACCATCTGCATCGGATGTATAACCATATAAAGATTTAATACTGGCTTTTAATGCAGGATGTATTGGATATTGTTTTTCAATTTGACCAATTGCATCACCTAAAGTTACTTTGTCCTTCTTTAATATTTTTTGACACATACCTTCTAATGCCGAAACAGATTCTTTAATCGAATTTCGATAGTCAGGCTTTTGACGATCTGACATCAGTTTTAAAGCTTGATTTAAATGTTGTTGAACACCTAAATATTGATTTGTATTTTCTAAAGCAGTTTCGATGGATTGAATTTCTTGTTCGGAAGTTATTGGAATGATTTCGTCATTTATAATTCGGTAAGCACTATTTTCACGCTCTAGCATATTGTTGATATTAGTTATAAATGAATCTTTATTACTTACTCTTTGATAGGGGTAGTGCTCAATTGTTTCTTCAATCAAGCTATAAATTTCGTGCCATGCACAATTAAAAAAGTAATCTCTAATTATTTTTAAAGAATCAGATGTCCATTGAGGGATGGTATCTGTAGGGTTTTTAAAAAGATTAAGCCAATAAGATTCTACTAACGAGTATATATTTGAATTACGGGTAAAAGAGCTTTGATTATGTCCATGTTCAATCCGATTCCAAATATAGCTATGAAAAACACTCCACAAACCATTTTTTAAAGCATCATCTATACTTTCTTTTTGAATAATGTCACGTACGGGCTTATAACCATATCTTTCAGAAAATCGCATTTTGTTCCCCCTCAAACAAATTTAAGAATAGATTTATTTTTTTAATCCACCCTAACCCTCCTTTGCGAAAGGAGGGAATGCCTCCTCTTTATCAAAGAGGAGGCTAGGAGGAGATTTTTATTTCAACAACGGTTTCAAAAATTTACCCGTATGAGAAGCTTTGACTTTCACGACCTGTTCAGGCGTTCCTTCCGCGACAATCATACCGCCACCCGAACCACCTTCAGGGCCTAAGTCCACCACCCAGTCGGCAGTTTTAATTACGTCCAGATTATGTTCAATCACCACAATGGTATTACCCTTGTCACGGAGCTGATGCAGGATATCCAGCAGTTTGGCAATATCATGGAAATGCAGACCCGTGGTCGGTTCATCCAGAATATATAGGGTTTGACCAGTATCGCGTTTGGCCAGTTCACGTGCCAGTTTGACACGCTGTGCTTCACCACCAGAAAGAGTGGTCGCAGACTGACCCAGACGTATATAGCCCAAACCGACCTGATGTAATGTTTCCAGACGACGGTGAATCACCGGAATCGCATCGAAGAAATGCATGGCATCTTCAACGGTCATCTGCAAGACATCGGAAATATTCTTGCCCTTATAGTTTACTTCCAGCGTTTCACGATTATAGCGTTTGCCATGACAGGCATCACATGGCACATACATATCCGGTAGGAAGTGCATCGCTACCTTGATCATGCCGTCACCTTCACAGGCTTCACAGCGGCCACCTT